>JAFUPC010000024.1 GCA_017481495.1 Clostridia bacterium | reverse complement strand
ATCTAGCGCGTCTACCAATTCCGCCATACCCGCTGGTGCGAGGAATGGGACTTGAACCCACATGATGAAATCACACGCACCTCAAACGTGCGCGTCTACCAATTCCGCCATCCTCGCAAATCTTGGGGAATCTCATGCAACAATATTATTATACCACAGAAACTTGCTTTTGTCAATAGGTTTTTCCGTTTTTTTTCAGATTTTCCTGTCATTCTGACTGCATTTCTGTCTGCAATACATTTTCACGTGTTGTTTCTCTTACGGAAAAGAATCGCCGTCCCGTCTCACAACCGGAAACAGGACGGCAAAAAACATAGTGAATCAGATATAATACCGCGCAACCACCACGACCGGTATCACCCAGAACAGCTGATACAGCGCAATGAACAGCGGCGCGACTGTGATGCTCATTCCGGCGATGACGAAGAACGCCATTGCTGCCATACCGAGCAGGATCGACACGATGCCGAGGACGTTGTTGGTGCGGGAGGCACTCAATACACGGTCGCAGATGGCAAGGGTCTGCAAGAGCGCCTTGGCACCGGATTTCGAGACGATACCGGAGGACAGGCGGTCGACGATGATGGCGGTCTCCTTCGGTTCTGCGCATTTGATGATCTTGACCGGGTACTTCGACATCTTGATCTTGCAGGACAAGAGATGATCGTCGATGTTCGGGTCGCTGGTCTTGATGCCGACACAGATGCCCTGACGGTAGAGCTGTTTGAGTACTGCTTCAAAGTCGGGCTCCACGGCGTACTGGATGTACAGCTTCGCCGCGATGTTGTTTTCGTAGGCAATGTAGAGGATGCAGGCATCGCCCGTTTCCTCCATCGACTTTTCGCTTTCGCTGAGCGAAACATTGTAGCCGTAGCGGTTGACGAATGCCGCACGTCCGGCAAGCACCGTGCCGCCGTCCACGCGCGCCTCAATACCGTCGCGGTCGAGACGGATGAGCTTGACGTTTTCCGCATAGCCGAGTTCACCCGTTGCCGTTTCAAAGACATCGGACAGCGGCCCGCCGACCACATGGAACACACTTGCTGCCGCATAAATGACATGGTCGATGCGGTTGGAGCCGTAGACCTTGACGTTGCGGACACGCACGCCGCGCGCCGGGAAGACCTCCTTGTCGTCAAAGGTGACGACAGAAGCATCTGCATATTCACCAAGCGATGCTTCGCCGATCATTGCGCTTTCCTTTTCATAGGCAAAGCCGGATGCGCGGTACATCGGGTAGCTGAACATGATGAATGCACACGACGGCAGGGTCAGAAGCAGTGTGATGTATGCGACCGTCAGCGCATCGTAAACCTCGCCTGACAAGATGAAGTCCGCCGCGAAAAATGCGAGTGTCAGTAGCAGAACCGCGGGAATAATGGAACGCAGAATGCGCTGGGTGCGCGGATAGGTCTCCGTGCGCTGGAAGAAGCTCTCGACAAACGCGGTGCGCTTGATGCGGAACAGGGACGGGTCGTCGGAAATGTATTCGGCGAACATCCGGCGTTCCGCCTCACCGTCCTTTTGCGGAATGGCATCGACGGCATATTTCAGTTTCTTGGACGAAACGATCTTGAAGCTCATGATCTCGCGGCGCAGGTTCATGAATTCGTAGCAGAGCTCAAACAGCACCGCAAGTGCGATCGGGAAATTGTAAAGCTGCAGTCCGTGCATCGGACACAGCGCCGCGATGATAACGGTATAGACGAGACACGCAAGGAAGAGGAATCCCGTGATGCTCTCCGGAACCGGCCGCAGGCGCAGAAGCGCACGGATGCCGGTGCGGATGCCTTTCCAGACCATCGCGCCCGACAGAACGACGAGCTGCAGGTCAAACAGCGTGTAAACGAGCGGATACTGTTCCCGGTCAAACAGCGCGGGCATCGAGATGCCGAGCAGCTTGTCGTTTTCAAAGAAGAACAGCAGAATGAGGAAGAACAGGGCGCCGAGGAAGCGGAACAGCATATTGCCGTACTTTTTCTTGTACTCGGAGAAAATTTCCTTGTTCTGGGCGGGGGATACATATTCGGCGTGCTTGTCCTGCACGGTGTCGGGACGGTCGCCCGCGTGCATTTCGTTGTAATGGTTCTCACCGCGTTCGCCGATTGCCTTTTTGTATTTCTTCGCTTCTTCACGGCCGACCGCTTTTTCCAGCTGGTCTTCCATGCCGAACGCGATCATCAGGTCAAGGTCGGTCTGGTCGTATTCCGGTTCTCCGTCCGCGGAAGTTCCTATAGCGGTGTCTGCGGCGGGAGCAGGGTCGGGGATGATTTCCTCCGTTCCGGAAACCTCTGCCGCATCCGGCGTGTCAAAATCCGGCGTGCCGGTGGCTGTGTTGCCGGACGTGCTTTCATCGGCGATCCCGTCGAGCAGGTCGTCCGGAATGTCCGCAAGCATCGCGGCAAGGTCTGTGTCGGACAGGGCATCACCCGACAGAGCATCGTCAGAAATGCCGGCATCCGACAGCACGGTATCAGCATTGTCCCCGGCAACCTCCGGCGTGTCCTCTGTGAAATCAAAGGATTTCATACCGTTGTCTTCCGTACCAGCGGAATCTGTTTCCGTAAAATCCGCCGTCAGCGCATCGTCTTCGCTTTCGATAGCGGCAAGCATGGCTTCCAGCTCTTTATCGGAAATGGATGCGGTATCCTTTGCCGGGAGCGGGCCGAGAATGTCGTCAAGCGCATCAATGTTGTCGGTCATCCGGTCATCTGCCGCAGTTTCCGTTTGGAGACCCGTGTCGGGCAGATCATTGACTGCGGAAACATCCGGAAGTCCGGCGGAAGCATTGTTTGCCCCGTCACCGGAAATCTCATCAAAGAGCGCTTCATCATCCGGAATGGATGCCAGCAGTGCGGCAAGGTCATCGTCAATGTCTTCGGGGAGAATCTCAGATGTTTCCGGTGCGGCAGGCGCAGGCGCGGCAATCTCTTCTGCCGTGGTGTTTGCTGTCGTGGCATTCGCTGCCGTGCTGTCAGCAAGTCCGAAATCGAGCAGTGCCGCCAGCATATCGTCCTCGGAGAGAAGATCGTCTTCCTCTTCCGGCACCGGTTCCGCGGGAACGGTTTCAACCGGAATATCTTCCGGCGCGCTTTCCTCAAAGAACGGTTCTTCCTTTCTGGACAGCGGCAGGTCAAGGTCGAATTTCGGGAGCTCTTGGATCTCCGATTCCAGAACATCTTCCGGCGCGTTTGGAATGTCGGCTGACACATCCGGTTCGGGCGCGATAATCTCCGCCGTATTTTCCACGACGGGCTTTGTTTTCGGTGTATCTTTTAAGTAGCTGCGCAGCAGTGCTTCCAGATCCTCGTCGGAAATATCCGCTTCGTCTGCGGCGGAAGCCAGCGTGTCGGCGATGCGTTTCTTTTCCAGATATTCCGTTTTCTTCATGACACGGAACCGGTAGCGCCGGACGCTGTTCTTTTTTGCGGCGGCTTCCTCCGCGGCGATGGTTTCCTTGTCCGATGCGTTCTGTACAAGATCGTCTTTCAGCTTCTGCAAAAGAGCATCGGCGGTGTTCGCGCCCCTGTTTGTGGAATTGCGGTCCATACGTTGCAGTCAGTCCTTTCTGCGGTGAATTCTCATCTATGATAGGGTAACTATTCTGAATTTTATTTCTTCATCTGTCCGCGCTTGGCTTCATTGATGATGACAGCGGAGGCGGTGGAGACGTTGAGGGAATTGACGTGTCCATACATCGGGATGGAGACGATGAAGTCACACCGTTCCTTGACGAGCCGAGAAACGCCCTCGCCCTCCGAGCCGAAGACCAGCGCACAGGGATTGCGGTAATCCACGTCGTAATAAGGCGTGCCGCCCGCTTCTGCCGCGTAGGTCCAGATGCCGCGCTCTTTCAGCTCCTCAATTGTGGATGCGAGATTCGTCACCTTGGCGATCGCCATGTGCTCGACCGCACCGGCGGAAGCCTTTGTCACGGCGGGGGAGACACCGACCGCATGGCGCTTCGGGATGATGATGCCGTGCGCACCGGCACCCTCGGCACAGCGGATCATCGCGCCCAGATTGTTGGGGTCGTTGATGCCGTCGGCGATGATGATGAGCGGCATTTCCCCGCGTTCTTCGGCGATGGCAAGAATGTCTTCCACCGTGCAATATTCTTTCTGCGCCGCCATTGCGACGATGCCCTGATGCGGCAAACCGCACGCATAAGCATCCAGCTTCTGCCGTTCGACCTCAAGAACGGGGATCTTCCGTTCGATCGCCTGCGCGACCAGCACCGTGATGGAACCCTCGCGGTCACCCCGGCGCACAAAGATCTTGTCGATCGGCCGCCCGGATTTCAGCAGTTCTCTGACCGCATTGCGCCCGACAACGGCACCGTTGGATTCATCCGCCGCAGGGTCAAAATTTGTACTGTCTGCCCCAATGCTCTCCGCGCTGTCCGTACTTCTGCGTTCTTTGAAATCGCGGCTGCCGTAACTATCCTTTTTCGCGGGGTGACGGGATTTGTTGTAGTTTTTATTGTTGTTATCTCTCATGATTCGTCTTTCGGATACATATTTTGTTCATAATTGGGTGAGTAAAATACTCCATACTGTATTATACCATATTTTCGTCGATTTGTATAGTCTTTTCTGTGAATATTTTTTGGAAATTTCGGGGAAAATGAAGAATTTGAGGGGGAGGGGAGAGGTTTGCGGGGTAATGTTGTCAATTTAAGGGCGACGGTGTTGTTTTGGCAAGGGAAAATAACGAAACGGCGACAGGTACGCCTGTATGCCCGTCTTTCTATCAAGACCATTTATTGTCGACCATAAGTTGTCAGAATCCCCCCCAAAAAAACAACACAACCCGCATTCCTGCGGGTTGTGAAAAAATCAAACCGTTATCTGATCTTTGTCAGCTTCTTTGCGCGCTCAATGGCATCCTTGTACCGTTCTTCATTTCTAACGCCGTCAAACCATTCCCAGCCGTGGGCGGCGGTCAGACCGTAGTGCATGAGGTTTTGGTTTTCGGAGAAGAGGTATTCATAGTAGAGCGGTTCGACCGTGCCGTCGGGGAGGACGAGCAGATCCTTGCCCTTGCGTACCTTGATGCCGCCCCAGATGAGGGGGTTGCCGGTGTCCATGTCACATCCGGCGGGAATCGAAAGCCATGCTTCCATTGCGGGGAAGGCGCGATCAAGTGCTTCCCAGCCCTCGTCGTTCTTTCCACAGCCGAACAGAGCGCAGGCGAGACGGAACGCGGTTGCGGCGTAGTGGCCTTTCCACGCATCCGGAACACTGCCGTCTTCATTCAGATTTTCCAGCATCTGCATCCGGTAGCGGTTCCAGGCGATCGCCTTGTCGGGAGCCGCCCAGTAGCGGGACGGTCTGCCGTGGAAATGCGCAAACAGACGGAAGTTGTTGACGGCGTGGCGCAGACGGGATTCATCGTGCTTGCCCTCGTTCCAGAGACGTTCTTCAACGGTCTCCCCGTCGATGACCGCGTAGTCCGTGATGCGCTGCAGCTTTTCTTTGATGCCCGTCCGGTCGGAGAAGATGACCGTGTTGCCGTCGGCGTCTGCGGCAAAGGTGTAGACCGTGCCGGCAATGTAGCCGTCCGTTAAGTCAAGCGCTTCGTAGGTGCGCATCATGCCGGGATCGAGCGGGTTCCAGCCCTCGCCCGTGCCCTCGTAGGCGGACAGCTCGTAGACCACCTTGCGTGCGCCGCCGCAGGCTTCGTTTTCAGCGCGGATGATACCGATGCCGGGGGCGAAGAGGTATTCCCGGTTCCCGCCGCGATAGGCAAGGCTGTCGGGATAACCCGAGACGTTCAGCTTCATGCGCATACAGCCGGCAAACGTTCCCGCCTTCACCGTCACCTCGCCCGCATCCTCGCAGACGACTTCGGTGCAGAGAGGCGTTTGGTACCGCGGCATCCGATGAACGGTGTCCCGATACCCGGGCTTCCACGCTTCGTCGGAGACACATCCCAGTGCATCACCGAGAATGTCGAGAATGTCGTTGGAAAGAAGCGGTTCGGTCTCGCCGCCGACGTAATTTTTGAGTTCAAACGACCAGCGGAAGTGGTGGGACATCGTGCGGCGGGCGCCGCCGTCCGATGCGTGGATGTTGCTGCGGGCAAAGAAGTTCCAGTGTCCCGTTGCGCGGTAGTCGGGATTGAATGTGGAATCGGTTTCCATGATACGCTTTGCAACGGAAGCCGCGGCGGCAGTGTGCGCCTTTTCAATCGGGGTCACGGCAAGGGCGTTGGCGCGCTCGATTGCGTGGGTGACGTCGCAGACGTGTTCCCCGTCAAAGTATTCGCCGCGGATGCATTCGATCATGTCAAGCCAGCTGTTCTCGTCGTAACCGTCCCGGATGAGGGTCGCGGTGAGGGAGACGAGCGCAGTGCCGTTTTCCGCCGCAGAAACGGTATAGCGGCCGCCTTTTCTGACGTGGGGATTTTCTGGCTCCGCACGGTATTCCCAGGTGTTGCCGCGGACAAGCGGAACGAGTCCCCGTCCGGTGACCGCATAAGAAGACAGCACGCGGGTCTCCGTAACACCGTCGTAGTGATGCTCCTGCCGGACGATACCGACGTTTTCCTTATACCAGGTGCGGTAAAGTCCCGCCGCATCGTCCGTGCGCACGATCTCCCATACCCGGCATCCCTCAAATGTCCCGGCGGGCGTTGTGACGGTCGCATCATCGTCCGCATAAGTCAGGCGCGTGCCGTCGGAGCCGATGTGGGTCTCCCCGACACCAAGACCGGGATAGGTAAAATACCCGTCACAGGTGGAGGCGTTGCGCAGAACGAAATCCGCGTCCAGGTCTGCCGAGCAGAGTCGTCCGCATTGCCACCAGTTGTTGTCAAAGCGGCGGAATGCGCCGTCCGTGTCAAGGACACGGTATTCCTCAGCACCAGCAGTCAGACGGAACGAACGCTGTTTTCTGTCCGTGCAGTCACAAAGGATCGCCGCGTTCCGTGCGAGTGCCGCTTCCGCGGCGGCGGTGTAGAGATTTTTGCCGGAATCCCCGGAAACGGCGACCGCTTTTTCCAGCGCTTCGTTTGCGTGGGCGAGCAGTTCTCCGCCGATTTTGCCGTCTTCGTTCATCAGCAGGGTCTCGCCGAGCTGATACCACGCATGAGTCAGGGCTTTCGGGTAATTGCCCGCTTCCAGGCGCGGAATGAGCGTTTCGCGGATGTAGTCGACACGCGCATCGCCCCAGAGCTTGCGCGTTTCTTCCGTGCAGAGGTACGCCATGACGTCGTCGTTGTGTCCGCGTTCCGCCGCTTCGCGGATGCGGGCAAGCATTTCGTCCCCGCGCAGCTCATCGTCCCCGGCGATCCACCAGCGGCCGCGCATCAGAACGTCCGCCATTGCGTGGTATTTTCCGGTTTCCTTTGCTTCGTCGGACTCGGGCAGTCCCTCCACGGCGGCGAGTACGTCGCGGTAAACTTCCTCAAATCCGGTCTTGGCATTGTCATACTGCCAGTTTTTCAGTTCTTCCACTTTTTTCATGACACGCTGTGTCAGATTGTCGTTATACTGTTCGTTCATTGCACACAATTCCTTTCGTATCCGTTTTCTGCCGTCGGAAAGCTGCCATTTCACCGTGCCCTCGGCAATGCCGAGACGGCGGGCAATTTCCCCAACGGAAAGATCTTCAAAATAGTGCATCCGGATGATGTCGCCCACCCGTCCCGGCAGACGGCCGACCGAGTGCCGCAGAATCGCGTTTTCCTCGGCGATGAGGAACCGTTCCTCCGGGTCAAAGTCGGGGTTGCCGGACGAAAGATACGCATCTGCGGAATCCGCGGCTTCGGCGGGAAGCCAGCTTCGGTACCGCAGAATCGTGTTCTTTGCGCAGTTGCGGGCGATGCGGCAGACCCATGCGCCGAATTTTTCCGGTTCTTTTAAGCAGTCCAGCTTCATCCACGCGGTGATGAACGCATCCTGCGCCGCATCTTCCGCCATGTGGTGACTGTGCAGAACGGACATCGCCGCCGCCAGCACCGCTTTCTGCCACCGGGTCACAAGAACCTCATACGCCGCCTGCTCGCCTGCCATCGTCAGCATCACGAGGGTCTCGTCATTCTGTTCGTAACAAAACATGGGGCATCTTCCTTTCTTTTCGTATTTCGGGGAAGCGGTTCGCGCTCCCTTTTTGAGTACTCGTATAACAGACAATTTTTTTAAGGGGAAGGTTGGGGGATTTGGAAAATTATTTTTCGGAAATCTCTACGCTTTCTCCGCCATCAATAATAACGTCCCCTCCACCCCGACGGTGCAGAACCGCACGCGCGAAAATCCCGCGTTCCGAAGCACTTCGGCTTCTTTGTACGCCAGCTGCGGGCGGTCGATGTGAACGAACGCATCGGGGGAGAGGGCGGCTTTCGCGCGGCGGATGCGGAAATGCTCTTCGCAGAGGGCGACTTCTTCTTCGCAGGCGGCGTAATAGTCGCAGAGCAGAAAGATACCGCCGGGGCGGAGCGCATCGTAGATGCGCCGGAACAGAGGAAGCTTTTCGTCAAGCGAAAAGTGGTGCATGGATTCCACGGAGACCGCGCAGTCAAATTCCTGTTCCCCGAGCGGAACGGTGAAATAGCTGCCGAGGGTCACGGTGATGTCTTTGTCCGGATGCTTTTTGTATAGTTGTGCGACCAGGGCTTCCGTCATGTCCACGCCGACCACGCGGGGAAAGGCGCGGTTTTCCGATCGGCAGATGCGGTCAAGCGCATCCAGCTCCAGCCCCGTGCCGCATCCAAGGTCAAGAAGCGTGCGGCAGTCGGCAGGAATGTGCGATGCGGTCACATCGTAACATGGCGCGAACATCTGCATATGTTCGTCGTAGCCGTTTTCGCGTACCGTGAAAAATTCCGCCATTTCTTCCGCCGGACGGGACAGCATCCCCTCCACATAGGCGCGCGTGTCGGCAAGATTTTTCGCTGTGTCCAGCCGCAGGGGCGGCAGGTCGGCGTAGTTTTCGGTGATGATGTTCGGGGTCAGTATGTTCATGGGAAGTCCTCCTGTTTTCCTTTTTATATATTCAGTATACCATAGATTCCGCTGAAAAACAAGGGCAACCTTGATTATAACCGAAATTTCCGTATAAAAAAGATCCATACCCCAAGCGGAGCGTGGATCCTTTTGTATCTTTTTACATTCAACCGGCGGAGACCTTATCCACCGCTTACGCGTGTCCGGCAAGAGGGTAGTGCTGTCAACTTAAGAATGAGAACACGCTTTCTCTAACTCTGTAGGGGCGCCCATTGGGCGTCCGTTACCAAACGATATGCTGTCTATATCGTTTGAAAAAACATACCACAATGTTATTTTTCATGATATTTCGACATCTTACCGATATGTTACGAACGCAAGGTTTCGCAAAGCGAAACCATATGGGTGCCCCTACAGACGTAATGAATGCCGCTTTTCTTAAGTTGACAGCATTGCCCCAAGGGGAAGGTTTATCGTGCGAACCGTTCGCTTACAGCGGGAGTGCAGATGCGTCTGCGAAAGATTTTCTGATTTGCTGGAGCCTAATAGGCTCCCCAACAAAATCATCCGGAGGTGGGTGCGCCGGCTTATGCCCCGGTAATCTCCGCGGCTCTCATCAGAGCCGTATCAATGTCCGGCAGGACATTGCCATCTCCCAGACGGGAGAGGAATCCGGCTTTCTTCATCACAGAGAGCGGCTGCTCGTTGACGTGCGCGAGAATCATCACAATGCCGCGCTCATCGCAGGCATTCTTGACAGAGAGGAGGGAGCGCATTGCCGTGACGTCCAGCGTGTGAACGCCGTGCATACGGAGAACGATGACACGGACACCGTCTTTGACCGCAATGCCGCGGAAGGTGTCGGCGGAGGCAAAGAACATGGGGCCTTCCAGGTCGCAGACTTGAACGCCGGCGGGAATGGGCTTGGCGGATTTGCTTTCGTGTTCTTCTTCGTAGGCATCGGCGGCAGACCAGGTGCGGATGTGCGTGATGTCCGCCATGTTCTTCATGAACAGAATGACGGAGAGCAGCATTCCCACTTCAATGGCAACGACAAGGTCGAAGATGATCGTCAGCACAAAGGTCAGAACGAGAACCAGAATGTCGCCGGCAGGGGCGATCTTGCAGATCTCCACAAAGTGCCGCCATTCGCACATATTGTAGGCGACCATGAACAGAATCGCCGCGATGATGGGCATCGGGATCCATGCGGCATAAGGCATCAGAACGACCAGAACAAGCAGAAGCACAAGCGCGTGAACGATGCCGGCAACAGGCGTGCGGCCGCCGTTTTTCACATTCGCCGCGGTGCGTGCGATGGCACCGGTTGCGGGAATGCCGCCGAAAAGCCCGGAGGCAATGTTGCCCAGACCCTGCGCCATCAGTTCCGTGTTGGAGTTGTGGCGGTCGCCGATCATGCCGTCGGAGACCACGCAGGAGAGCAGGGATTCAATGCCGGCAAGAACAGCAATGGTCACGGCAGAGGGGAACAGCTCGCCCACCGTGTCAAGAGAGATGGACGGAACGGAGAAGGCGGGCAGGGCGCGGCCGATTTCGTACAGGTCTCCGATGGTGTTGACATTGAGATTGCAGAGCTTGACAAGGGCAGTCCCCGCAAGTACGGCGATGAGGGAGCCGGGGATCTTTTTGCCGATTTTCGGCACATAGGGCCACGCAATGAGAATGGCAAGCCCAAACAGTCCCACCAGAAGTGCCACGGGATTGACGGTCGTGATGGAGCGCGCGACGGCTTCCAGCTTTTCCATCGTCTCAACGGCATGGGTCCCGTCGGGATAGGTCAGACCGAGGAAGTCTTTTAACTGACCGACAACGATTGTGACGGCAATGCCCGAGGTGAAGCCGGTCGTGATGGTGTACGGAATGTAGCGGATGAGCGCACCGAAGCGGCAGATGCCCATCAGAATGAGCAGGATGCCCGCCATCAGGGTCGCTGTGACAAGCCCGTCGGTGCCGTACTGCGCGACAATGCCCGCAACGATGGTCGCAAATGCCGCCGTCGGACCGGAAATGTTGACACGGCTGCCGCCGAAAAACGAGATGACGAAGCCGGCGACGATCGCGGTGTAAATGCCCTTTTCGGGAGAAACGCCGGATGCGATGGCAAGCGCAATGGAGAGCGGAAGCGCAATGATGGCAACGATGATCCCGGCAACAAGGTCGGAGGTGAACCGTTTTGCGTTGTATCCGCCCATGACATCTTTGGAGAGGAGTTTGGGCTGGAAGAGTTTCATGGGAATTGAGAATGTCCTTTCAGAATATGGATTGATTTATGAGTCTAAATATATATTATACTGCATTTGGAGGAAAAAAGCAAGGGGTTTGGGGAATTTTATCGGATTTTGTATTTGTTATATTTATTTTGGAGAGGATGCGGGCGGGATAGTTTAACGTGTGAACCTTCTTATTTGCGTCCTTGCAAAAGGCTTCTTTTCTCGCGTTTCCTATATCCAATATCTCCTACTCCCAAAAAACATAACCCCCGCCACGGACATCCGGGACGGAGGTTATCTTTATCTGAAAATTACAGAAATCAATATTCCATCTTTTCCTGCAGATAGGAAAGCAGATTTTCGACGGGAATTCTGACCTGTTCCATCGTGTCGCGGTCGCGGACGGTGACGCAGTTGTCTGCGGCAATGCCCTTGGCTTCATCGCCGACGGTGTCGAAGTCAACGGTGATGCAGTACGGCGTGCCGATCTCGTCTTCGCGGCGGTAGCGCTTGCCGATGGAGCCGGAGTCGTCGTAGTCGACGTTGAAATACTTGGAGAGCTGCGTGTAGATTTCCATTGCCTTGTCGCCGAGCTTCTTGGACAGGGGCAGGACAGCGGCCTTGACGGGTGCCAGTGCCGGATGGAAGCGCATGACGACACGGGTGTCCTTTTCGTCGATGACTTCTTCGTCGTAGGCTTCGACGAGGAACGCAAGGGTCACGCGGTCAGCACCGAGCGACGGCTCGATGACGTAGGGAACGTACTTTTCGTTCGTGTCCGGATCGAAGTAATCCATGGACTGACCGGAGTGGTTCTGGTGCTGGGTCAGGTCGTAGTCGGTACGGTCTGCGATGCCCCAGAGCTCGCCCCAGCCGAACGGGAACAGATATTCAAAGTCGGTGGTCGCCTTGGAGTAGAAGCACAGCTCTTCTGCATCGTGGTCGCGCAGACGGAGGTTCTCGCGGCTCATGTTCAGGTTGTAAAGGAAGTTTGCGCAGTAGTCCTTCCAGTAGGTGAACCATTCAAGATCCGTGCCGGGCTTGCAGAAGAATTCCAGTTCCATCTGCTCGAATTCGCGGGTACGGAACGTGAAGTTGCCGGGGGTGATTTCGTTACGGAAAGACTTGCCGATCTGACCGACACCGAACGGGATCTTCTTGCGGGTGGTTCTTGCGACATTTTTGAAGTTGACAAAGATGCCCTGTGCGGTTTCGGGACGGAGATAAAGGGTGTTGGTCGCATCCTCGGTGACGCCCTGGAATGTCTTGAACATCAGGTTGAACTTGCGGATGTCGGTGAAGTCTGCGGAGCCGCAGGACGGGCAGACGATGTGATGCTCCTTGATGTAGGACTGCATTTCCGCATCGGACATTCCGGCGGGATTGTCGGAGAGGTTGTTTTCGGCGACATATTCTTCAATCAGCTTGTCCGCGCGGTGACGGGTCTTGCAGACCTTGCAGTCCATGAGCGGGTCGGAGAAGCCGCCCAGATGACCGGATGCCACCCATGTTTCGGGATTCATCAGGATCGCAGAGTCCAGACCGACGTTGTACGGGCATTCCTGCACGAACTTCTTCCACCATGCACGCTTGACATTGTTCTTCAGCTCCACGCCGAGCGGGCCGTAGTCCCAGGAGTTCGCAAGGCCGCCGTAAATTTCGGAGCCGGGATAGACAAAGCCGCGGTTTTTGCAGAGCGCGACCACTTTTTCCATTGTCTTTTCGCTGTTGTTCATTGTATGGTACACACCTTTCTTTTTGATAAGGGGAGATTTTTATATGGATATTTAATTATATCAAAAATTGTGGGAAATGTCAATAGGATTCCGGAAAATTGGTGAAAAACCTGCGGTGAAAGCTGTGCGGCGGTTGATATTGGAAAATGAAAAAATGAACAGTTTGTAAAAATACGGAAAACCGGTTGACATCCGTTAACCGGCGTGGTATACTTAAGATAACAGGCGTTAACCGATCAATACAATAATTCTGTGGTATGATGTTTCGGTGAAAACTTTGCATTGGCAAGAATAGAAGCGGAAAGGTTCGCACGGAAGCCCTCCTCCGGGAGGGGGGACAGATTTTACGCCTATAGCGGAAAATCAGGTGGGAGCCCGACGGCGGGAAAGATGCTGTACTGCTATTGGTACTCCCGCACAAAGTGACTAATTCGGTAAAAAAGATAACGCGTTATGCTATGTTTACATGAAGAATATAATCTTCTATCTTTTTGCCGTGTATTGCTTCATGCTGTATCTGTAGGGGACACTTACAGAGAGAGTACCCACGGCGGTGCGAAAGATTTCCCGCCGTCGGGCTCCCCCCTGTCTTGCACCTTCATGTTCAACTTTGTTGAACGGTGCAACTTCGTTGAACGGTGTAAGACTGTCCCCCCTCCCGGAGGAGGGCTACCGTGCGAACCTTTCCGCTCGTGTTCTTGCCAATGTAACGGTTCAACGGAAACAATCCCCTACAGTGTAAAAATGCAAGAAGGAACCACAAATACAGAAAGAGAGGAATCGAAAATGAACGACCCCAAAAGACCAACCACCCCCACCGTCACCCTCTCCGACGGAGAATGGAAACTCATGAAGCTGCTCTGGGAAAAGGAGCCGCGCTCGATTGCGGAGATGGTCGGGGCGCTGTCCCGCGACACCGGCTGGACGAAAACGACCGTTTTCGTCATGCTGAAACGGCTGATTGCCAAAGGTGCCGTCCGTGTGGACGACACGGGGCGGATACAGCAGTATTACCCCGTCATCACCCGCGCGGACGTCGTGCCGGCGGAGACGGATTCGTTTCTTGACCGCGTGTTTGACGGCTCGGTCGGGATGATGATGTCGTCGCTTGCCGGACGGAACGCGCTGAAGGAGGAAGACATCGCCGCACTGCGCAAGATCATCGCGGATGCGGAACGGAACCTTGACAAAAACGGAGGAAACTGAAATGCTGTCATACCTCTTTTCCCTGACGGTATTGTGTGCCGCTGTGATCATCATCCGCGCCCTGTTCCGCCGCCGGGTGCCGCAGAGACTCATCTGCGCCCTGTGGCTGTGCGTACTCGTCCGGATGGTTCTGCCGTTTCCGCTGTTTACCGTTGACATTCCGGAAAGCTTCGTGCGGGAACCGTCCGCCGCGGCGTTTTCCGAAGAAACGGCAAATGCCGACACCGCGGCGGAAGACCTTGCCGCCTCCCCAAATCCCGCCGCCCGGGACACGGCGGAACTTTCCCCGCTTTCGCCGCAGACCGTGTTCCAACCGGCGGAAACCGTTTCCGATGCGGAAAGCATTTCCGCGGCGCAAAACAGTTCCATAGAGGGAACCGCTCCGCCGGTGCAAGTCATCCCGACCGTTGAGACCGCCGTTTTGGATTCGTCCCAATCGTCGGAACACGCTTCCGACGGTATCCGGCTTTCCGGGTTTCTGTACACCGTCTGGATTTCGGGCGCGGTTCTGTGCGGGGCGTGGTTTGCACTTTCCGCCGTTCGGTTTGACCGTCGGCTGAAACGGGACAGACAGTATCTGCGCACCGTCGGACATACCAAAATCTATTTTTCCGCCGCGGCACCGACGCCGTGTGTCACGGGTCTGCGCCCGGTCATCTATCTTCCGCCGGATTACAGAGAGCGGCCGAACCCCGAATGCGCGATGGCACTTCTGCACGAATATCTGCACCTTCGCCGCGGCGATCCGTTCTGGAATATTGTCCGCTGTGCCGTCACGAGCGTGTTCTGGTGGCATCCGCTCATCCACGTCTGCGTGTTTCTCTCCCGACGGGATGCCGAGCTTGCCTGCGACGAGCGCGCCGCGGAATTGCTTTCGCCGAAAAACCGCCTGCGCTACGCATCGCTCATTCTCGCGGAAGCGGAACACAAAACGCGCGCCGGTGCGCTGACCGCGGCGTTTTCCGCCGACCCGGTAAAGGAACGCATCGTCCGCCTGACAACCCCGGCAAAGAACCGCGGCATCGCGGCGGTGCTGGCAGTCACGCTGACCCTTGCCGCCGCAGGCTGTTCGCTTGGTGGTGTGGAAAAAGCATCGGATGTGTCGGACACGGACGACCTGCCCGATGCCGACCGCTTTGCAGCACTGTCCGTATCGGACAGCGGTTTCTCCGCCGGCGTGGTCGGGCGGATGTATGAGACGATGACGTATCCGATTCCCGCGTCGCTTTCGTGGAATCTCTGCCCGCTTCCCGCCGTCGCGGGGGAAACGCAGATGGTTTCTTATCCGTTTACCGACCGGTATCGGGTCTATGTGACGTATACCCCGCACACGGACGACCGCGGAAACACAGCGCACCGTGACGTTCTGCTCGCCGTGATTGACACCCAAAACCCGGGAGAAGCGCAGACCTCGTTTATGGAATACCTCGACACGACCGCCGCCCCGACAAGCATCGCCTATACCCCGGACGGGAATACCTGCATCCTCTATGCGGCGAATGAAAACGGAACAACCGGAAACGCGTATGCCGTGACGGCAAACCCCGACGGCACGCTGTCCTGCACGGAGACCGCACCGGATGCGTATCCCGAAACGGTTGCGTATTCCGTGCGCAGGACGTCCCCCGACGGCAGTGTCACGGTGACAGAGCAGGACAATGGCTTCACCGTAACCTGCGCGAACGGGCGCGAGACGCACTTTTCGGGTGGGGAAGTGTTCCGCGGGTTTACGGATGAAAACCGGGTGCTTTATGCCCTTTATGACGGGGAAACGCCCGCCGGGTGGGGAATTTACGATGCACAGACGGACACGGATGACCGCCGTGCGGAAACGGGCACATCGGCACTCGGTGCGTGGGACGGAACCGTTTATATTGAGCGGAATACCTTTGTGGGCGGCGTCCCGCGGCAGAATGCCGTTTATGCCGTTTCCGCGGACGGGGAAGAACGCCTTCTTGCCGTTTGCCGGGACGGCACCTCGCAGGATACGGATGCGGGGGTGTATACGTTTTCCAAATCCGACCGATTGGTGTTTGAAGAGGGCATCTGGCTGCATTACGATGTCCGCGACCCGGAAACGGATTTACAGGCGCATTATTTCGGGGAAGATGTGCATACTGTCCGCTGTCTGTCGCCCGACCTTTCCGAAACGTATCTTGTGACCTATGCGCCGTTTGATGAGACGTATCGGGA
Source organism: Clostridia bacterium (assembly GCA_017481495.1). Classification (GTDB taxonomy): domain Bacteria; phylum Bacillota; class Clostridia; order Oscillospirales; family CAG-272; genus RGIG3925. The sequence goes on along the minus strand of JAFUPC010000024.1, from coordinate 62,645 downwards.
CGACTTCTGGCGGTACGATCTTGTGCGGTGCGGAGATGTGCTGACGTTGGTTTATGCGGCGTGCGATCAGCGGACAATCACGCCGGAGGAAACCGTTCTCTGGGAAATGCCGGTGGACGGATACAAAAATTATCTGTTCTGCTGTGCATCGCCCGAAACACCGTCCGGCATGATGATGTATTTTGATGCACTGTATGAAAGCGAAAAAGAGCCGGTGCCGGACAGGAGCGGAACCTATTATATGAATGAAGTGGAGATTCCCGACGGAATCCCATATGACGGCATCACCGTCCTGCCGTATGTCTCGGTAGAGGAACGGCGGAGTGAAGAGGCGCAGGCGTGGTATTTCTGCCTGGCGGCGGAGCTGCGGTATCGGGGAGAAGCGCGTTATTTGCGGCTGTATCGGAGGACTTCTGCGGAAAGCGCTCCGTTCTGCGTGGAGTGTGAACTGACGGAAGAAGAATATCTTGCGTATGAACGGCTTGCTTACCCGGACGGCGGTGCGGCGGGGACGGTTTCTTCCCAAATGACCGTATCCGGCCCCTATACCCCCTATCTCGCTTCTCTCGAATCCAATGAAATCGAACTCTACACCGCCGAGGGCGGCGCGTACATTGCAAGCATTCCGTGGGACATCATCGCGGACTTTCCGGCAAATGACCGTTCCACCCCGGAGAAGATTGCATCGTGGGAGCCGCACTGGCTGAGTTGGAGCGCGGCGTATTACGCAGAATACGGCGACACCCGCTGGGCAGTCCTGACGAATCTCGATACGTCCCTTGGCACGGCGCAGAAAAACGCCATGCGGTCAACGGATGGCGGCAAAACGTGGCAGATGCTCCCGGAGCCGTCGGCGGAGGGCAGTCATCCGGGCGTCATGACGGGCGCGGGCTTTGCATCGGCGGATGTCGCGTTTGTCGGATATGCGTATTCGATGGACGCGGGGCCGGAAATCCTGCGCACGGCGGACGGCGGTGAGACCTGGGAGCGTCTGACCCTGCCGCTCCCGGATGGGATTGCCGCATATGCGTATGACCCGCTCGTCCCGATCTTTGACGGCGCGGTGGGTACTTATCCCGTTCGGGCGTATATGGAAAACGGCGGGCGGCGGATTCTGTATTTTGTGACGGACGATTACGGGATGACGTGGCAGTATGCATCCGCGGCAACGGAAGACGGCACCGATGTTCCGCGCGCCGACATCACCGTACTTTCCACAGAGGCGTTTTTTGGCGAATCCGTTCCGGAAACTGAAGAATCCGTCCTGTTTACCTCCGCGCCGGTCGGTGGGATCCCGCGGTACGTCGTGTATCGGGATGACCCGGCGATGGTCTTTTGGTGGTATAATCAAAATATTGACCTGTGCTGCCGCGCTTCGCTTTCTCTGCCCGACAATTATGAAAACGGATACCTGTTCCACGGTTCCGCGGGCGGCGGAAGCGGAGAGGTGAATCTGTTCGTGATGGCAGAGCGGTGGGACACCGGGGAGACGGTGTATCTGCAATATGCGATGCCGCCGTATTCTTTTGGGGATAGTGATACGTCGCTGTCCGCCGTAGTGGAGGAAGTGACGGAAGAACGGTTCCTGGAACCGGGAATACCGGATTATGAGGATATTCTGGCGAGAATTGAGAAACGAAAGGAAGATACCGGAAGTTCGGCAGGATCCTGAATGCCGCGCATATCCTCCGAATATTTTCGCTGTAAATATGTGTGTTTCCGCTTGCAATTTTCTCAATTTATGGTATAATATATAATAGGAATCAAATATCCATTCATTTTATATCACAAAAGGAGAACCCAATCATGGTACAAATCGAAATGGCCGACGGCGGCATCATTAAAATCGAACTCAACCCCGAAGCGGCGCCCATCACCTGTGCGAACTTTGAAAAGCTCGTTTCCGAGGGCTTTTATGACGGACTCATCTTTCACCGCGTGATCTCCGGCTTTATGATCCAGGGCGGCGACCCGACCGGAACCGGTATGGGCGGCTCTGACGAAAACATCAAGGGCGAATTTGCCGTCAACGGCATCAAGAATCCCATTTCCCACAAGCGCGGTGTCATCTCGATGGCGCGTTCCCAGCGGTACAATTCCGCATCGTCCCAGTTCTTCATCTGCCACGCGGATGCGGATTTCCTGGACGGGCAGTATGCCGCATTCGGTCACGTCACCGAGGGCATGGACGTCGTTGACCGCATCGCATCCGTTGCCACCGACAGAAACGACCGCCCGAAGACCGAAATGAAGATGGCAAAGGTCACGCTCATCTGACATGAGAAGCTACGTCCGTTTCCGCCGTAACCCGCCGCGGAAATATCCCGCATCCCGCTACCGTCTGATCGGGCCGAAGATCGGGTATCTCTACCGCGCGGAGGGGAAGATTTTGTCGTATCCGTATGCGCTGTCGGACGAGACCTGCCGGGACGGTGTGCTTCTGCGCGTGCCGCCGGTGTCGTTTCTCGATGTCTATTATGCGAAAATGCTGCCGCAGATCCGCAACGACGTGGAGCAGGAAGCGACTGCCGTGTATTTCGACCCGTATGTCGGACAGTACGTCGTTGTGGGTTCCAGACAGCTGTATCTCGATGCAAAGGAAAGCTTTCACAATGTCGGTTCCCCCATCTATCTGGAAAACGACTCGCCGTTTTCCTTTGACCCGATGACCTACGGCGCATATCTTGACCCGGACACCGCCGAGGGGCTCCTGTTTGACGATTATTTTGAACCGGACGTCACCGGCACCTCGGTCATGGACTGCATGACCGATCCCATGTGGGACAGCACCGATGCGGATGTCCGCCCGGGGGGCGTGCGCCGCTGTGCCGTGGATTTCTTTATCCGGTTCGGGGACAGGCTGTTTGACGGCGCGGGGCTTGATACGCTGACGGCGTGCCTTGCCGCGATCATTGCCAAGAGGCATCATGCCCTGCTTGCACAACTGTTTGTCCTCGTTCCCCAGCTGACCGCCCGGTTCCGCCCGACCTTGCAGGAGGAAGCACGGTTCCACGGCATCACCCTGCCGGGAGAAAACGCGCCCACGCCCACGCCAAAGCTGTTCAATCTGTTCCAGTACGCGCTTTTGTGCGGAGATCCGGACATCATCGAAACGGTGTTCCGCTTTTACGAACGCCCCGGCGAGCTGACGGAGTTTCTGCGCCATCCTTTGTATTACCACGTTGGTTTTTACCATATCCGGCGCGGAAATGCCGCCGCACTGGCTCTTTTGCTTGCGAAAAACTATTATCCCGATGCCGTGGATGTCACCGACGACCGCACACCGCTCATCGCCGCCGCGTGCCGTGCCGTGTCGCCGGGCATGACCGCCATGCTGCTTTCCGCCGGGTGTGACCCCGAAAAGACCGGCATCCGCGGCATTTCCGCCTTTGATTATGCCGCCGCGGAAAACGATTGCGCATCGCTTGCCATGCTTCTGTCCACCCTGGACGAAGACCGCGCCCGGGGGAGGGCGGGTTCGCTTGCCGAGAATCTCCCGTTGTCGGACGACAATCAGGCGGTGCTTGGAATATTACGAAGATATTTATAAACAGAAAGTGATGATATAACAAAATGCGACGTTTCGGTATTTCCATTTACGGCGTTTCCCGCAAGATCCGGACGGGCGAGTTTACTCCAATCGAAGCCTTTGAACGCATCTGCAACATGGGCGCGGAGGTCGTAGAGCTGGTGCCGTTCGGCTTTGACTTCACGGAAGATCGCTCCCTCATCGGCAAATTCAAAACGGCAAGCCGCGAGACCGGCGTGCCGCTGGGAAACTATTCCCTCAACGCCAACTTCCTCATGCTGACAAAAGATGAATACGCGGCGGAGATGAAGCGTGTCAAAACGCACATGGAGGCGGTGTCGGAGCTCGGCATCCCCACGATGCGCGTGGATTCCGCGGCATACCGCCGTCCGATGACGGAAAACACGATGGAGAAGTTCCAGGAGGAGCTTCCGCTTATCGTGGAGACCTACGAATCACTGTGCGACTTTGCAAAGCCGCTCGGCATCACCGTCCTGTTTGAAAACCACGGCTTCCACGCCAACGGCTCCGAGCGGGTGCGGCAGATTCTGACCTCCGTCCACCGAGACAACTTCGGCCACCAGATGGACGTCGGCAACTATACCTGCGTGGACGACATCCCGGAGATCGCCGCCAAAAAGATGATCCCGTTTGCAAAGACCGTCCACATGAAGGACTTCTATATCCGTCCCGCACACCGCGACCCCGGCGGCGCCGCAGAATTCGACTGCGAAAATTCCTGGTTCCGCTCGGTCAACGGCACGTTCCTGCGCGGCTCCATCCTCGCCCAGGGCGACATTGACATCTGGGACATCATGCGCACAATCAAGCATTCCGCCTTCGACGGGGATATTTTCCTTGAATATGAAGGCATGGAGGAATGCGAGTACGGAACGCAGGTTTCTTTCAATAATATGAAGCGGATCTATGAGGAAGTGTGAATCGGGTCAGGACAAAGAACGATTCTGAATAAAAATTTGCCGCCGGTACGGGAGATGAACGTAACGGCGGCGGTTTTCGTTTTGGCTATTACTTATTACTTCACCAAAACTCCCGCGGGGAGTGAAGAGTGAAAAAGTAAAACTCCCGCACTTTCGCGCGGGAGTCTTGGTGGGGGATGGTGGATTCGGACCACCGAAGTCGATAGACAGCAGATTTACAGTCTGTCCCCTTTGGCCACTCGGGAAATCCCCCATATGGAGCTGGTGAACGGAGTCGAACCATCAACCTGCTGATTACAAATCAGCTGCTCTGCCATTGAGCCACACCAGCATGTTCTGTGATGTCGGAAGACTCGCTCTCCCTGCAACGATATATATTATACCACACCCGGACGGATTTGTCAAGGGCTTTTTGAAAAATATTTTCTTTCCGACAAAAAAATATTTTAATTTCGGGAAATATCTTGACAAAACAGGGAAACTGTGGTATCCTTTTAGCAAGCTGAAATATGGGGATCCCCGACACAGATTCCCAAGGGAAGGAAATCATTTTTATGGTAATCAAAATCGTACTCCTGGTTGCGTTTTTTGCCCTGATGGTCACGGTAGGCGTGCTCTGCCGCCGCTCGGCAACGGACGTCAACGGCTTTGTTCTCGGCGGACGTGCGGTCGGCCCGTGGCTGACGGCGTTTGCTTACGGCACTTCGTATTTCTCCGCGGTCATTTTCGTCGGTTATGCGGGTCAGTTCGGATGGAAATTCGGTATGGCTTCCACATGGATCGGCCTTGGCAATGCGTTCATCGGCTCGCTGCTTGCGTGGGTCATTCTCGGCCGCCGCACCAGACTGATGACACAGCATCTCGGCACCGCGACCATGCCCGAATTTTTTGAAAAGCGCTTTACCTCCAAAGCGCTGAAAATTTTCGCAGCAGTCATCATTTTCATTTTCATGATCCCCTATACGGCATCCCTGTACAACGGTCTCTCCCGTCTGTTCGCGATGGCGTTCAACATTGATTACAGTGTCTGTATCATCGCAATGGCGGCGCTGACGGCGGTCTATGTCATCGTCGGTGGCTATATGGCGACCGCGGTCAACGACTTCATTCAGGGCATCATCATGCTGGCGGGCATCGCCGCTGTCATTGTGGCGGTACTGAACCGGAACGGCGGTCTGATGGGCTCCGTTGCAGGTCTTGCACAGGTCACGGATGCCTCTCTGGAATACGGGGAGGTTCCCGGCATCTTCACGTCGTTCTTCGGACCCGACCCGTTCAACCTGTTGTGCGTTGTCATCCTGACCTCGCTCGGTACCTGGGGTCTGCCGCAGATGGTCGGTAAATTCTACGCCATCAAGAGCGAAAAGGCGATCGGCAAGGGCACCATCATTTCCACGCTGTTTGCCATCATCGTTGCCGGTGGATGCTATTTCCTCGGCGGTTTCAGCAGACTGTTCGTAGACGATTACACCACCGTCGGCGGTTATGACGGTCTTGTCCCGGCAATGCTGGAAGGACTTCCGGATCTGCTTATGGGTGTTGTTGTCATCCTGGTGCTGTCCGCATCCATGTCCACGCTTTCCTCGCTCGTTCTGACCTCCTCCTCGACCTTTACCATCGACCTCATCAAGCCGCTGTCGAAGAAAGAGATCAGCGAAAAACAGCAGCTCGTCATCATGCGTGTGCTGATTGCGGTGTTCGTTCTCATCTCCGCCGTCATTGCACTGCTCCAGTATTATTTCAACATTTCCTCCATCGCACAGCTGATGGGAATTTCCTGGGGCGCGCTCGCGGGCGCATTCCTGGCACCGTTCCTCTACGGTCTTTACTGGAAACGCACCACGAAAGCCGCGTGCTGTGTCTCGTTCGTCTTCGGCGTTGTCGTGATGATTCTGAACATGGTCGTGCGCAGTGCGTTCCCCGCATTCATGCAGTCGCCCGTCAACTGCGGCGCGGTCGTCATGCTCATCAGCATCGTTCTCGTCCCGGTCGTCAGCCTCCTGACCCCGAAACCAGACGAGAAGAAGACCGAGGAAATGTTCTCTTGCTACGAAGCACAGATCAGCGTGCCGACGAAAGAGCATCTTGGCAAATAATCATGTTTTTGAAATGGAAGCACTTCCGGATAACGGGGGTGCTTCTTTATTGTCTTGATATACATATTGACATCTGCGCATTTATCTGGTATAATTATGAAAGAAAGAAAATCACAAGGAGCCTACCATCATGAACCCAAATATTTCCTATTTCAAAAATTCCGGCTGCGGAATGATGATGCACTTTGGCCTGTACTCCCTGCTTGCGGGCGAATACCGCGGGAAAAAGAGCAGTGATTACGCGGAGTGGATCGGCGCGTATTTCGGCATTCCGATAAAGGAGTACGAAAAACTCGCATCGGCGTTCAATCCTATTTATTTTGATGCGGAGGAGATTGTGCGGCTGGCGCGCGACTGCGGGATGGGGTATCTTGTCGTGACGACAAAGCATCACGATGGCTTTGCGCTGTTCCATTCCAAGGTCGATGCGTACAACGTCGTCGATGCAACACCGTTTGGCCGCGACATCATTGGAGAGCTGGCGGATGCCTGCCGCAAGTACGGACTGAAGCTCGGATTTTATTATTCGCAGGATCTCGACTGGCACGAATACCACGGCGGCGGATACTTATCGCGGCATATTCCGTGCTCCGGCGTTTCGTGGGACAACAGCTGGGACTGGCCGGAGACGGAGGGAAAGGATTTTTCCGTTTGCTTTGAAAAGAAGATCCTGCCGCAGATCGAGGAGATCATGACCAATTACGGCGATGTGTTCCTTGCATGGTTCGACGTCCCGATGACAATCACGGCGGAGCAGTCCCGGCGTATTTACGAGACGGTCAAACGCCTGCAGCCGGACTGTCTCATCAATTCCCGGCTGGGCAACGGCGTGTACGATTATGTGTCGCTCGGCGACAACGAGATTCCCCGCGACCGTGCCGAGTGGGAACGCCTGTCGCAGATCGACCCCGAAACCATCGACTATCAGAACATCGGCGGCTTCAAGCCGTCAAAGTACGGCCTTTATGAGTCCGCCTGCACACTCAACCGGTCGTGGGGATTTTCCTACCGCGACCACAACTGGATCTCCCCGGAAACACTGGCATCCAACCGCCGCCGTCTGAACGACCTTGGCATCAATTATCTCATCAATGTCGGCCCCGACGGCCTTGGCCGCATTCCAGGCGAATCCGCCGACATCCTGCGCCGCGCGGCGGAATTGTACCGCGGATAACTCCATTCACAACAACCCCTCCGGAGGCGACCATGAAAATTACCAAAAAAGACCTCTCTTATGAAAAGGTCTGCGCCATTCCGCGCCCAAAACACAAAAAGCCCATGCGGCCGAGCCGTTTTCTGCATGGATTGATCCGAATCTTGTCCATGCCCGACCTCTGGGCAACGCATTTTTCGGTGAACCGCATCGGCATGGAAAAGCTCGGGAAAAACGAACCGTGCCTGATCTTAATGAACCATTCCTGCTTTCTCGACCTGAAAATCGCATCGGCGTGTCTCTTTCCGCGACGGTTTCACATTGTCTGCACCTCCGACGGCTTCGTCGGGTTCGGCATGGAACTGCTCATGCGGCTCATCGGGTGCATTCCGACGACAAAATTCGTCACAGACCTCAACCTTGTCCGCGATATGCAGTATGCGGTGAAGGAGCAGAACGCCGCGATCCTCATGTATCCGGAGGCCAGCTACAGCTTTGACGGAACGGCGACCGATCTGCCGGATTCGCTTGGCGGTCTCGTCAAGATGCTTGGCGTTCCGGTCATCATGATCCGCACTTACGGCGCGTTTGCGCGCACCCCGCTGTACAACGGCCTCCGCACCCGCCGTGTCCGGGTTTCGGCGGATATGGAATACCTCTTTTCCCCCGCGGATACCAAAGAAAAGACGGCAGATGAACTGATGGACATCCTGCGCGAGAAATTTTCCTTTGACAATTTCGCGTGGCAGAGAGATAAAAATGTCCGCATCGACCATCCCGAGCGCGCGGAGGGACTGTCAAGAGTTCTCTATAAATGTCCAAATTGCATGACAGAGGGACAGATGACCGCCGGCGGCATCACCCTTACCTGCGGCGCGTGCGGAAAATCCTACACCCTGCTTGAAAACGGACAGATGCAGGCGACCGGCGGCGAGACCGAATATCCGCACATCCCCGACTGGTACCGCTGGGAGCGCAGGTGTGTCAGGGAAGAACTGCTTGCCGGCACTTATAAGCTCGACATTTCGGTGGAAATCCGGATGCTGGTCGATACCCGCGCCATCTATCGGGTCGGAAACGGACGTCTGACCCACAGTGAGAGTGGGTTCCACCTGACCGGATGCCCGGATGAAGCCGGTGTCCCGCGACTTGATTATACACAGAAGCCGCTTGCTTCGTACAGCCTGTATTCCGATTATTACTGGTACGAGATCGGCGACATGATCTGCATTGGCGACACCAAAACCTTGTATTACTGTTTCCCGCAGAACACGGGCGATGTCGTTGCCAAGACCCGGCTTGCGGCGGAAGAGCTGTATAAGATCGTCCGCGAACGGAAAGCCGCCGCGAAAGCGCGATCCGCGCAGGAACAGAATGCTCCGGCGCAGAAGATATAAAAAACACAGCCGTCCCCATCTGCCATAAACGCATACCGGGGACGGAATTCTATTATTTACAAAATCTCCGATACGCGGCACCGGACAGAAAAACGCAGACGGTCACGCACCCCAAAAGCAGAAGCTCCGGTCGGGTATGCGACAAGAGTGCCGTATGCCCCCGCAAAAGCGCCGTAAAATCAAGAAACGACAGCGAGGAAAACCCAAAATACGACAAGAGTGCCGGGAAAACGGTCAGAAGCATCGCCGTTGCAAGCACGGAGATCAACCGGCGCAGAAGTGCGGAAAGCGCACACAAGAGAACCGCAAGTAAAACGGACGACAGTATCCGCAGAAGCAGAACCAGCGCAAAGAATCCGGCAATGCTCATATCCGCCGCAAACGCGGCAAGCGGAGAATGGGAAGCGGCAAGGGATGCGCAGGATTCCAGCGACAGAACCGGTGCATTGGGCGAGGGAAACGGGTATGCCAATGAAACAAACGCAATGTCCGCCACATTCCACAACACGGAAAAACACAGCGATGCCACTATTGCGGCGGAATATTTTGCGCGGAATGTCGCGCGGCGGCCGTGTCTGGCACAGCGCAGAATCTGCGAGAAGCCGCCGTTTGAGGAGGACGTGTCGTATTCCACCGCGAAAACACCGGCGAACAGAAGCAGAAACGCCGCATACAGCGTGAAATCAAAGTCGGAAAACAACAGCGCTTCCCAACCGGTGTCGTACACAAACCACGCACCGTATCCCGCCGCCGCCATCCGATCCACATACAAAACGTGGTCTTCGATTTCGCAAAACAGCTCCGCGTGGGTAAAGGCGTAATTGTATTCGACCAGCCACGCGGCGTATTCGTCGTAGGAGATTTCCCCGTCGAGATACGAAAGGCGCACTTCCGTTTCCTCCGACAGGGTTTCGCTTATGTACGCGCGCTCGGCGGCGATTTCCGCACGGGCGGTGTCGGTCAGCTCCCCTTGCCAGCGGGTCATGTAATCTTCGTAAACCGCATCGGAAAACGTCTGCGTCACGTCCGCCGCATCTGCCGACAACGCGCACCGCACGCAGAACAGAAGCAAAATCACGGGCAGAACGCGCGCCGCGATGAGCATTTTGTGCCATTCCCAGCCAAAGAGCGACCTGCGCGGTGCTTTTTTTGCCGCCCGGGCGGGAAAATGCAAACGAAACCGGGAAAAATGCTCCCTCAAAAAAGCAAACCGCTGCCGAAGCGAAACCGCCCATGCGGGCAATATAATCCGTACCGCTGCGGCACTGTGCATAAATTTTACGACAATGCCGATGCCAAACAAAAGGGAAACGAGCGTGTACCCCGCGACCGCAAGCCAAACGGTGTCAACGGCGGCGCCGAACACGTCGGACACGCGCAGACGTTCAAAAAAGGCGGTGGTATCCGCGGCGGAGAGCAGATTGAGCAGCTTCGCGGGCGCATCGGCGTTCAGGGAAAGAATCCCGTCCAGAAGCACGTTCACGCCGAGAATCCCAAGTCCCCCGACGTAAACGACGGCGTAATGATAAGAGAATACGCTGATAAGCGCAACGGCAAGCGCAAACGCAAACAGAACAAGACAGCGCAGAAACACCTGCAGAACCGCATACGTCAGAATGTTGATCGCATACGGGCACAGAGCGAACAGCCCGACCGCCTGCACGACGTTGAACGGACTGGAATATCCGAGCCGCAGACCGAACACGGCAAACGATTCCAGGGAAAACACCAGAACGGTGCTCACCGTCACGACGAACAGCGCAAGCAGCTTCCACCGGGCGGTTTCCCCTCTGCCGCGGCGGCAGGTGCGCAGAAGCGGCAGAATGCCGCACCGTTCTTCTTCCGTGAACAGAACGGAGGCGAACAGCAGCAGTACCGCCGCCATGCACAGATTGCCCGTGCCGTAGGTCAGATAGGTGTCCCAGCCGCGGATGTATTCAAATCCGATTTCCACGGTGTCAAGAAGCGCGGAATAAACCGCGATGTTGCGGTTCTGCAGTTTGCAGACGAACGCATCGGGGGCAATGCCCATCGCGTCAAATTCGGTCAGATTCCGTTCCGCCTGGCGGATGACGGCGGAGACCGTTCCGTCGTAGGATTGAATGGCGTCGATGTGGCGGTAGAGAACGGCAAACAGCTGTGCGTCCGTGTAACGGTCGTCGGTGACGTAGCGGTTCGGGGGAACGGGCGGTTCGTAGTCGTAATTCCCCGCCTGCATCTGTTCCTGCCACAGCGCATCCGCCGCTTCCTGTTCCGCGCGGATTTCCGCATACGCCGCCTGTACCCCCGCCGCATCTTCCGCCGCCCACGCAAACAGCGACAAAACGTCGTCATCCGGCACGGATTCGTCCGCGTAACGGGTGGTATACAGGCACAGCACCGCGTTCAGCAAAAGGAAAACAACGACAAGCACCCGAAGCCAGCGGGGAGAGAAGAGTTTTCGGAGTTCGTAGGAGAGCATATCATTCCGTCAGATTGAAAAAGTAGAGTTCTTGGTTCTCGATGTCAACGCGCATGAGATAAATATTCCCGCCGTTGTCGCCGGCGTTCTGGCTTTCGATGTAGTGTTTCTGCGCATCGTCCCAGTAATAGAATTTGGAATAAATATAATCACCGAGTACCGCAAAGTTATCGACGTTCATGCAGGATAACGCCCCGGTAAATTCCCAGACAAGCTCCGGCGATGTTCCGTCCTTGTTCATGCGCCAGATTTGCTGACTGCCGATGTCAGCGGGCGTACCGTCTTCGTAATAACCGATGATGTTGGTTTCCTGTTTTTTGTAATAAAGATACTTGTCGGTGATATAATACTGTTCCACGCCGAAGTCGGTCAGTCGTTCGGCTTCGGCGGAACCAATCGGAAGACGGTATAAGCAGTTGTCGCGGTCGCGGAAATAGAAATATTCGTCATCATATCCGGCGTTTCCGGCGAAACCGTCGTACAACTGCGTTTTTTCCCCGGTTTCCGGGTCGAATGTGCCGAGACCGATTCCGTCCAGATAGTACAGTTCCCCGTCGATTTCGTCAATCAGCGTGGTGCTGAAATCGTCCGGTTCAAGGACGATTTTATCTTCCCCCGTTTTCAGGGAATATTTACGGATGAAATACTGATAGTCTTTCTTGTCGTCGTCATACAGGCAATCATAGTAATAAAACCATCCATCGTCGGTAATGACGGGATTGTTGATGCGCAAGGTATCCTCGGAATGCGGCGCGTTTACGGTTTCAGACGTTCCGGCGGCAATGTCGTACAGGTAATAGGTGAATCCTGCTTTGCCGGGATTCCGCGTTGTATTGTTTCCGACAAAATACACGGCGTTGTCCACAATTTGAAATGATGAAAAGTCCACATCGAAAAACGGACATTCAATATTGGAATGCGTACACAGCGGGTCTGTGCAAACGGTTGTGATATTCCCGTTTTCCGGATTGATGCGGTACATCGTGGTATATGGGTACGCATACAGATAACCGTTGTAAATCATCAGATGACTGAACGCATCGTATTTTTGCCCTTGAGAAACGGTTTTGCTGTCATCGTCGGAGGTGTGATAGGAAAATTCTTGGGTGGCATATTGCAGATAGAAAGCAGGTTCGATTGTAATCGAGGAGTTGTAATCGTCCGGAAGAGAGTCGGGGTGGGTACATGAAGATAAAGCAAACACTACGAAAATCAACAAAAAATATTTTTTCATTTTAATAATGGAGTATCGAACAATCTGTCTGAACAGATTGTTCGATACCACTTACCTTAAGATTTTTATGACATGGAAAATCAATTGTTATTTGATTTACTCCATGATGTGGATTCGGTCTTGCTTAACGTGGTAGTACCATCGTAGTAGAATGTAACCGTGTGGGTGCCAGATGCGGAGGACGCGTTATCGGTACTCGTGGTTCCTGTTGTGACTGCAATTTTTTGCTCTTTGGAGGTTGATGCAGAAACAGGTGCAACTGTAGATCCATCATACGGGAAGACTTGCACGGTTGCAGACAGCGATGCGGAATCGTAAGGCTGCGAAGCAATTCTTGTCTCTGCCGAAAATACATAGGTGGAGGAACTGGAACGGTAAAGATAACCGCTCATTGTTGTTGTTCCAAGAGTTAAGGAACCGGTTGTGGCTACCTGATACGCATGGATGGCAAGCGGAGTTGCCGCGGTGAGTGCGATTGCCGTGATGGCGGCGATGAGTTTTTTCTTTTGCATTTTTGTACCTCGTTTTTCTTGACTTGTGTCTTTTTGTTGTAAAAACAACAAACGCATAGATTGATGGTAATCAACCTATGCAAACTTCGGATATAAAAATGCCATGCACTAAAAAGTCATATGTTTCATAGGGTGATTGTTGTACTGTCGAGCATCACCTCTTTGTTTCGCGGATGATATATTTGCATCCCGCACCGAAAAAATCGGTTTGGAAAACATTCCTTTTTATGTTTCTGTTTCTATTATAACAGACTTCACATAAAATGTCAATATTTTTGAGAAAAATAATTCCAATTCGGCATTTTATACAAAAAAGCACTCATGGATTTGTGCAACAAAACGAAAGGGACACCTCGAAGGATGTCCCCATTGCGCATAATGCCGAATTATTTCCCATCTTTCCCGAACGGCGCAAATTCTTCCACGATTTCCCGATACCACGGCGCCTCCCGCACGCCGTCATAGCATTCCCACGCGGAAAGATAATCCAGCTCCCGTTTGACCAGATTGCAGGTGAAGCCGCTTGACACGTCCGCCCGCCGGAAGACCACGCCGCGCACGGCGTGGGATGTGTGAATCACCACGGGGGGCAGGCTGTCGTACTGCTTTGCGTGTGCAAAGCCGAGACGCAGGTACTTCGCGGCGGCTTCATCGTCTCCTGTCATGCGGTACCGGTTGGCGATCCAGTGGTACAGCTCCGTCAGATGATAATGCGAAAACCCATAATCGCCGTCGTCGTAGATCAGCATAAGGAGTGAAACGGCCTTTTCAAGCAGTGTGATCTGTTCTTTGGGAGAGACTGTGGATAAAAGTGCTTCGTTGCGCAGTTTGACCGTCAGCGTTTCCACAATGGAAACCACGTTCCGGCGGATGGCGTCCCACCAGCGCGTGTCACCGCGGGCAAACAAGCATTCGCGTTCCTCGCCCTGCATTTCCGCGGGAAGCCGGGAGAGCATTTCCTCCGCGCGCGCAAGGTCGCCCTTGTCCCGGTACAGTCCGCAGAGAACGGAGACCGCCGAGTAGCGCACTTCGTCGTCCACACATTCATTTAAGATCCGCCCGCAGACGGAAAGCAGTTCCTCTTCGTGCGCAAGCAGACCGCTGCCGCCGTGATACGGGTCGTAGCACAGCCCCCAGATGTATTTTTCGACAATCCGGTTTTCGCCCGGATATGCCCGATAAGCGCGGCAGATGAGGTCGAATTTCTCTTTTTCCATGCCGAGATTCGCAAGACGACCGTATTCGGCGAGAATTTCATTCACCTGTTCCTCTTTTTTGTGAATATCCACGCCGAGCAGGGTGTCGGTCGAAACGGAGAAAAAGTTGGCAAGCACCGGCAGAAGCGTAATGTCCGGCATCGCCGCGCCCGTTTCCCATTTCGAGACCGCCTGCGATGTGACCCCGAGCCGTTCTGCCAGCTCCTCCTGCGTCAGCGACAGTCTGCGGCGGTTTTCTCTTACGACCTGCGAGAGGGTGTTCTGTGTTGTGGTTGTCATGGTTGTGATTCCTTTCTGTTGTTCTTCCGGCCGGTGATTATATTATAGCAAAAAATCCGGAGAATGTAAAGCGATGCGTGTTCGGGGGAAATCCGAGTCGCGGTTGGAAAAACGCTTTGGGGTAGGATTTTCCCGGCAGATATTGGTTCACTTCCAAGATCTTCCAGAACCTGTTTGCAAGACAAAACAGCCGCGGAAACGGCTGTCGTGTTTTTATGGTATTCAGGAAATTACTTCCAGTTTCACCTCAAACGGCCGCCCGTTTGCCCTTGTCGTGTCGCAGATGATAACCGTTTCCTTCTCCCCGCACACAACGGAGATGTAGTCGGTAGGCTCGCCGTACTTCTTTTGGGAAATCAGTCGGTACCGGCCGCCGACGGTCAGCGTCACGCGGGGGGCTTTCAGGGTCGGCTCGGTCATCGTGACAGTGCGGATGCTGCCCGAACATTCCTCCATGACGATGCACGAGGTGTCAACAGAAAGGGTGTCGCACACACCGCGTTCGTGGAACGCATACCCGGTCATGCCGAGAGAAGATTTCCGCACGGCCTGTAATGCGGGGGTGTTGGAAAGGACTGTGACCTCGGGAGATGCGCTGTACGCGGTAAGCGCAGATTCGTTTGCATACGGCAGAACCGCGTAGGCATACGATGCATCGGTCGGGTTTTCGCCGTGGCGGATGCGGAATTCCATGTACGGCTGTCCTTTGCAGTTGGCGCTGTTGTATTCCTCGCCGCAGTTGTAGCGCGCACATTCGATGTCTGTCTTTTCAAGGAAAACGAATCCCGCGTGTCCGGCAATCGAGAGCCATGCGGCATCGTTGTACGCTGAGCGGTACGGTTCCTTGGGCAGTGTTTCGGTATGATTCCCGGCACAGATGCTCTGCGAAAATTCTCCGTCGCGCACGATGCGGCGGTGTTCAAGGGTCGTTGCAACGGGGGAATCCATTGATGAGGTGATACCCGCGCCGAGCGCAACGATTTCTTTATCAAAGCAGAACCACGCTTTCTTTGCGTGCAGGTCGTTTCGGTGAATGGCAAGTCCGCCGCCGTAGCCGGTGTCGGGAATGTCTTTTTCGGGGCCGGCGAAATCGTAGGAAACAAAGTCCATCGCGGCGGTCAGATATTTTTCCTTTACCGAAACCGAACCGGCGAAATCCGTCGGCATATTCCACGCCTCGGTGCTGCGGATGGAGCGGATGACCCGCTCTCGTTCGTCCTCGGTCGTGCCGGGGAAGCGGTACGCGATGTTTAGATTATCGATGAAATTGCATCCGTCGTATGCGTGTTCGTCATACGTCGTGTAAAGATACATCGCGCCGTCGCCCGTGTACCAGCCGGTTTTGTTTGCGCTGTTGATGCTTTCATAGGACGGCTCACGGGAGGAGGACATCGCAATGCCGACGGCATAATTGTTTCTGTGCTGAACGGCGCGGTCGCCGGTGAAATAGGCGTGGGCGTATTCGTAGTTCTTATCATTGGGAATCGTTTCATCGCGCAGAAGATCTTCCAAAACCGCCAAGTCGTATAAGGAGCATCTGCCGCGCAGGGAAGATGCAAATTCGGGATTTTTGCAGTGTGACTTGATCATGGTCTTTATGTAGCGGTCTTCATCCTCCCCGAACACGCCGATCATTGGGAGCAGATTCGCCATGACGGAAACGCCGGAACCGAGATCCGCATGACCGATGGAACGTCCGCGGAACATCGAAAAGCCGCATCCGTGATACATCGCCGGTTCAAACGTATATTTTGCCAGCAAAAACTGATTGTACATCTGCGGCGACTGATAGGCAAGCGCCGTTTCGGACAGAATGGAGGCAACGAGCAGCTCCCGGTCGAGATTCAGGATGCCGTAAGCCATGTTGTACGGCATTCCGTGCGTGAAATCGAGATAATCGACGTGCGGGCCGAAGCCTTCTTCGTTCAACTCCAGAAGAATATCGAAATCGTATGCCTCACGGTTCAGATATGCCGCTTCCTCCAGCGCCAGACCGACCTTCGTGCAGATGCAGATGCGGCTCATCGCCTCCCCGGTCGTTTCCCTGTGGCGCATAAAGGTGTAGACGTATTCAAACACCGCGAGATACTGTTTGATCTGCTGTTTTGTCAGATGCTCCTCGATGAGGAAAATGATGTCGGTCAAATGCTCCGGCACGCCGACATACCAGTCCCACCAGTTGAAGATGTGCACGTCACGCCAGCCGGTTCCGTCGATCTCCGCCTGTCCGTAGAGATGGCGGTACATCCAGTCAAGCGCATATAAAATGTCGGCAAGCAGGGTGTCGTTATGGTAGAATTTACTGCCGGGTGCTGCCCAGCCGCGCGCAAGGTCGTTTATATACCGCGCCTGCGCAGTCGCATCCTCGGATTCCACGGCGGGAGCATCGCCCCAGAGGATCACGGGATCCGCATCATCGGGAGAGGATTTGCGGTTCAGGGTCTCCATGCGCTTTTCGCACATCCGCTCGAAATAGCCGATCTTGGCGGCAACGGCGGGACTTGAGAGGTCATTCGTTTCCGCAGTTCCGACCAGCTTGCGCCGCCAGTGATCTTTTGCTTTTTTATAGTCCTCGTGCGTGAAGCGTGAGGCATCGTATTCGTCAAACATCGCATACATTCCCGCATGAACGAGCGCGGCATCCCCGTCAAGCACCGCAAGGTCTTCCGCTCCTCCGACCACGGCAAACCGCCCGCCGTCATACGCCTTTGCGGACAGTCCGAGTGCATCCGCCGCCGCAAGCACCGGAACCGCCGGAATGCCGCCCGTCCGGTATTCACCGGAAACCGGGTAATTTCTGTTTTCGCGGGAAAGCACAGCACCGTCAAACGCCGCGCCGAAGTGTTCTGTGAACAGGGTCACGGGAACATAAATCACCCCGCCGACCGCAAAGGTACGGACGGCATCGTTGTCCGCCGTAGAAGTATCAGCCAACGAAATTCGCTTCCCGTGTGCAAGGACATTCGGGCAGTAAAGCAGAACCGCCGCAGCACCCCCCTCCGTGAAGCGCAGAAAGTCCCGTTCCTTTTGAAGCTCCGGCGCACGGTCGCCGGTCAGAGTATAGAATCGCATGGTTTTTGAACCCTTTCTTTCCTTTTATTATAATTCAGTCTGCATTTTCGTCCACGCGCAGAATGAACGACGGCACCGGGAGCGGATGGGCAAGGCTGTTTTGATTTCCGCCCGCAAGGTTCGCCGCCCGGGTGTCCGCAATGTTTCCCATCGCGAAATGCACGGTTTTTGTCATCGCCCCGGCGGGAATTTCCACGCGCACGGTGTCGGAGGAGAGAATCTCCGCCTTTGCCGGAATCTCACCGCGGTTTCCGTCCGGAAACGAAAATCCTACGAGTGCAGAACCGTCCTGTGTACACAATCCGCCGTGAACATTGGCAAACGTCACGAGAACCGCACCGCCGTTTTCATCGTATCGGGCAGAAATGGGATGCGGGGAGACGGCGGCACCAATGTCCCCGATGCCGTATTCCGATGCGAGGATCTGTGCGGCAAGGCGGCAGGACAGTTCATATTTGTGCGGGGAATGCGCAAAATCGGGATACCCGTCGTCCGAGCCGAGGTCCCGCGCGACCGTGAGATGGGAGTTCGGAATTTTTTCAAGCGCATCCAGCTGACTGGCGCGGACGAGGGACAGATGCGGGAAGAATTTCGCACCCTCTTCCCGGTAGGAGGACAGCTGAATGTTGTAAAACGGGAAGTTAAAGCCGAAGCGTGCGCGTTCATCGGCGACAAAGGCGGCAAGATCGTCGTCATACGCATCCGCCATTTCGAGCCAGATGCCCTCACTCTCTCCTTGGAAAAAGACCTGCGCGCGGAAGCGCAGACCGATGAGCGGCGAAATCAGCGTGTTGTAATAGCCGCCGATGGGAACGTTGGCACCCGCGTGATAGCCGAGCCGGTGCGCAAGAGAAACGGGCATCAGTTCCCGCAGACACGCGCCGCCCGCGCACATCATGACAACGCCGACAGGAACCCCGATGACAGGCTGTAAAATGTGCGCAAGGTAATAGCCGATGGCGGAAAACGCCTTTGCGGATTCCGGGGACGCGGTCTGCCATGTCCAGTCGGGATAAATAATGTCGGGGGAGGGAATGTGGTGAAATTCCTTTTTTGCCGCGGCACCCGCCTGTGTCTGACGGAACAGACGGATGGGATGCTCCGCCGACAGCTGTTCTGCAATGTCCGGGGTGTCGGCAAGACACGGGGCGAGGGACAGCTCCGCGTTCGACTGCCCGCCGATGACGAACACGTCACCCACGAGAATGTCGTCAAACACGGTCACACCGTATTCCGAGGAAACGGTCATGCACGACGGTACACTGTCCGCAGGATGCGCGGAAAACACAAGCGAAAACCGCCCGTCCTCCCCGACCGTCCCAAAAACGCGCTCCCCATACCATTCGCCCTCTACCGCGGCGCCGATGTGAGAGGAAAATCCCCACACCGTGATGGGCGTGTCCCGCTGCAAAACCATGTGCGAGGTAAAAATGCCCGAAACCTTCCACTCCTGTAAGGAGGTTTCCGGCAGAGAAACTGCGGCGGATAATGTCTGCGCGGTGTCCGCCGGCACGGTTCCGTCAGTCGGTAATGCGGGGGTGTTGTTGTCTTCTATCATGATGGATGCTCCTTATCATATGTTGGAATTGTTATGAATGATTATAGCACAGAATCGGGGATTTGTAAAGGGGGAAGGTGAAAAGTGGAAATGCTGTTCATTCAAGGGCGGAAATATGTCTCCTTATCCCCACCCCCGCCGCACATCCTGCGGTAAACCGCAGGCGTGATCCCGTACTGCCGCCGGAAATCCGCAATGAAATGGGAATAATCGGAAAACCCCGCCGCATAACAGGCAGAGGTCACGCTCATTCCGCTGTGCAGATATTCCCGCGCGCATTCCAGACGGCGCAGGCGCAGATACTGTATGGGCGTGGTCTGCATGACAGAACGGAAAAGCCGTTCCATTGTGGAAACGCTGATGCCGGCAGCCGCGGCATAGGCGGGAACCGTGCGCGGGGCGGAGCGGGTATTTTCCATGTCGCGCAGAATGCCGGAGAGAACCCCCGACATCCCGGTCGGATGACTTTCGGGAGATCCTTCCATGTAATACCGACAGCACAGTGACAGAACGCGCACGAATGCCGCCGTCATCAGCGCTTCCCGTTCTAAAAGCGTGCTGTCCGCATACAGAAAAACGGAATCCAGCGCTTTCATCATTGCGCGCTCGTCCTCATGCGGCAGAACGATCATGTTATGTTCCCCCTTTTCCCGGTCGAAAAAACAGCGCAGAAGCGCATCCCCGCCCGGAAGCAGGCGGAATTTTTCGGGACGGATCTGCACCACATACCGCTCGTGCAGATTGTTCGGCAGATGCAGTCCGCAGTGCAGTTCTCCCGGCCGGAACGTGAACACCGCAATGCCCGGTGTGATGTAGACGGTATCCTCCACGATCAGACATTTTCCGGCTTCCGTGTAAACGGTCAGCTCGCATTCGTCCGTCTCCATGTGCATCGCATTTGTGGAGAACGGCGTTCTGCAGTGCCGGAAATCAAGGCCCAGCGAGGGGATCTCGGCATGATAGGAAAAATCCGGCATCGCGTACAGCTTCACATCGCGTGAAACGACCGGAGACGGGAGCGGATGTTCGCACGCTTGTATTTCTGACGAAATTTTCATGTTTTCTGCTGAAATTCTCCTTTCCTTTCCATGAAAAGTATGCTATACTTATTATAACGGATATTGCACAAAAAATCAATAGATTTTCCAAAATTATCCGATCATTTTGGAAAAACAATACAAAAAAAGAAAGGATGATTCCGATGAAACACACGCGCATTTTCTTCTTTGCACTCACAGCGGCACTCCTGCTTGCGTCCTGCGGCGAAACCGACGGGAAAACCGGCACCGATACGGCGGCATCCGGCACGGAAACCGGTACCCAGACGGACATCGTGACCGGGGAAACCATGACACATTCGGCAGATGTTCTGCCGGCGGCGGACTTTGAGGGCGCGGAATACCACATCATGGGACGCGAATACGCAAAGCTCGGCGATCTGCCGTCGTATGAATTCACGACAGACTGCGAAAACGGCGACCTCATCAACGATACCGTTTACAAACGGTGCCGCATCGTAGAAGAGCAGTACAACGTCAGCATTACCTGTACGCAGTACGCGACGGAAAATTCCGTTTCTGCGTTGGAACGCTCCCAGATGGCAGGCGACGGAGAATTCGACCTCGTCTGGTCGCACATCAATTCCATGACGTCGATGGTGATGAAAGGACTGCTTTCCGACTACAATGAAGTCCCGTATGTGGACATCACACAGCCGTGGTGGAATCAGCTGGCAACACAGTCGCTGACGGTCAACGGCAGGTGCTATTTGCAGATGAATTACATCCCGTTCACGGGTGTCATGCTGTCGCACTGCCTGTATTTCAACAAAAATATCGCGGCGGAGTACGACATCACCGGTCTTTACGACCATGTAAATGACAACACCTGGACGTTTGACACCTTTGCCGGGTACGCAAAAACGGTGTCCGCCGACGTCAACGGCGACGGCGTTTACGATGAAAACGATACGTTCGGACTGCTTTCCTCCCACGGAACGTCCGGCGTTGCGATGGGTGTCGCCATGGACGTCAAAGCCATCGACATCGCGGACGACGGAAGCTTTACGCTGACAATGATCTCCGACCGCAATCAGTCGATCGTCGATAAACTGTCCGATCTGCTGGAAACCGATGCTTCGTATATGATCACCGACTATTCCAAGGAAAACGATCTCGCGCGGATGTTTGCCGCGGGACAGGGACTGTTCTATTCCGGATTTTTGACGGACTCCTACCAGTTCTTCCGCGACATGGAGGAGGACTGGGGTCTTCTGCCGTTCCCAAAATACGACGAAACGCAGGAACATTACATCACCACCATCACGGGCGGCACGGGACTGCTCGGCATTCCGCGCAATGTTGACAATATGGAAATGACCGGACTTGTCACGGAAGCGCTGGCAATCGAAAGCTACAATTACGTTTACCCCGCCATTTACGAGACGGTTTTTGACGACAAGCTTCTGCGCGACGAGGAATCGCAGGTCATGTTCGACATTCTGATGGACGGACTGGAAATCGACTTCGGACGGACGTTCAAGTCGGCGGAATACGTCGATCTCATCGGTACGCTGGTGTCAAAGGGTTCGCGCGACCTGGCTTCGTCTGCCGAAAAGCTCGAAAAGGCGGCGCAGAAGCATTTCGGTGAGGTCATTGATGTCTATTTTGCAGAATAAAAACCGCCGCATCCTGCTCGGCACCGACTGGTGGACGGACTGCGACGACGTTGCCGCACTCCGCATGATGTGCAGAATGGCAAAGCGTGGTGTCTGGACACCGGACGGTGTCATTCTGAACGCCGCGGCACCGTATGCGGCGGCATCGCTTCTGGCGATCCTGCGCGATGAGGGCTTCGGAGACGTTCCCGTCGGCATCGACATCGCGGCAGACGACTTCGGCGGCAGACCGCCGTATCAATATGCGGTCGCAAAGAAAGCAGGAGCCGTTGCCGCGGACACTACGCCGGGAACGCTGGGAACACCTGGCACGCCGGGCAGACCCATCCCGGAAAACGCCGCTCTCGTGAACGGTGTTACCCTATACCGGCAGATGCTTGCCTGTGCAGCGGACGGCAGTATGGAGCTGCTTGAGATCGGATACCTGCAGGTGCTCGCCGCCTTGCTTTCCTCCCCGCCGGACGAATGTTCCCCGCTTGACGGCATCGCGCTCGTGAAAACCAAGGTGCGCCGCATCTGGTGCATGGCGGGGAACTGGCAGGAGGGAGGGCACGGAAAGGAAAACAATTTCTGCCGCAATGCCCGCGCCCGCCGTGCCGCACACGCTGTTCTGCGTGACTGTCCCGTTCCCGTGACATTTCTCGGCTGGGAGGTCGGCGCGACGGTGATTGCCCACCCAAAAGAAGATCCCGATGATCTTGTGCGTATCGCCTTTGAGGCCCACGGTTCCCCGGATGGTCGGAGCGCATGGGATCCCCTGCTCGTCCTGCTCGCCGCGCATGATGTGAGTGGAATACACGATGCCGGCTTCCGCGCAGTATCCGGCCGCGCAAGCGTCGATGCGGAGACCGGAGAGAATTTCTTTGAAGTGAAACCGGGCGGCTCTCACGCATACGTTATAAAAACGATGCCGGATGCATGGTATGAAAAACAGGTCGATGCGTGGTTATAGGAAATCAGCATTAGCCCCGATACCCCTCCGCAAAAGGAAATTCCCGCCCGTTTTTCATGTCCGCCGTCACCTGTTCCAAAACCGACAGCGACTCCGCCAGTCGTTCCCGGCGTTCCTCCTCCGAAACCAGAAACGGTAAAATCATTTCCCGCGATTCCCAGACGTGCGGAAGCGAACGCGCAAGAGACAGCGCTTTCTCCCGTTGTCCCGCGTGCAGATACAATAAACAGAGATTCGCGCGGGTGGTCGCGTGCAGTTTTGCGTTTTTGTCGCTGTCGAGAATCTGCTCCGAGAGCAGAATGGCTTCCGCACGTTCCCCCTCCCCGCCATTTTTAATGGCGCTGACATCAGTCAGGGCAATCGCAAGCTCCGATAACAGCCCCTCGTTGTGCGGATACCGCCGCACCGCATCCCGCAGAAGTGCGATTTCCCCCGCGCGGTCGCCGTTTCGGCGCATCTCACCTGCTTTTGTGAAGATCGCGTTCAGCGTGTCTTGGGAGCGAAGCTCTTCCATGCCGCACAGCGTGTCAAGCGACACTCCGAAATAGTTCGCAATGCACGGAAGCAGCTCCATGTCCGGGTAGCAGATGCCCATTTCCCAGCGCGACACGGACTGACACGAGACGCCGAGCGCAAGCGACAACTCCTCCTGCGTGACATTCTGCGCCCGGCGCAGGGATTTGATGTTTTCACCGATCGAAAGTTTCATTTGGAAATATCTTGACCATAACTTTCGCAAAGCGAAAGTTTCCTTTCTTGTGTTTTTTCATATCTATTGTACCACAACGGGCGGAAAAACACAAGCGCATATTCCGTGCGGAAAAATCACGGAAAGAGAGGGGTCATACGACCGTCAATGCCCCCGTAAACGTCTCCGCCGCTTCGTTTCTGAAAAGGGATGTGTCTCCCGTGTCACATATGTCATGGGGAGAAAGCGTTTTCCCGCAGAAGTTGACATTTTCAAGCGTGATACCGGAAATGCTTCCGCCATCAGCGGAATCCGCCATGCGGAACGCACAGACACCTGCTTCCGCCGAGGAAACGGTAATGTTCCGGAACAGAATATTGTCCAGAATCGCCCCCGCTCCCGACAACTGAACATTGATGGCGTTGGGGGAGATGACGTGATAAATTTCGATGTTTTCAAATGTAATGTCGCCCCAGCGGACGGATGCGTCGGTGCCGCAGAGACAGTCCAGCGCGGTGTTGCGGTCGGTCCAGGTCGGCTGGGCAAAACCGACGGAATTGTCGCGGAACACCATGTTCCGCATCCCGCACGACGATTCCCATGTCAGACAGTATCCCGCGCCTTTGTCCGTCCAGAGGTCGTTGTGTTCATAGATGCAGTTCTCACTGGTGTTTTTGCCCCACCAGCCGGTGCCCTTGAACTCGATGGCATCATCTCCGGTGCGCACGAAATTGTGCCGTCCCGCGCTGTCCCGGCATTCGGACATCATGATGCCGTCCGAGTAGGTGCGAAAAGAGAGAAGCAGATTCCATTCCGCCGTCACGTTTTGGGAGTTGTAAAAGCACATCGTCCAAGTGTTTGCGTTGACGACCGTCATACCCTCGACTGTGACATTCCGGCTTCGCCCCACATTGAAAACGTGCTTGAATTTGCGGTCGCCGCCCAGGACCTTGCCGCAGTCAAGCAGCCCCCGCGAAACAATGCGCACGTTTTCCGCATCGTCCGCATGAATGGCGGTCTTTGTGTTCGGACTTCCGTCGGCATTTTTGCGATCCGTCACCTGTAAATACGCGCCGCGCGCAATGTACAGCACGCTGTCCGACGGAAGCCCAATGGAGGAAATGCCGTGCAGTCCCGGCTTCATGACATAAACGGTGTGACTTTGCGTAAATTCCAGCGCATCCGTGCCGTGATACCCGGCTTCCACTTCTAAAATTGTATACCCGTCCGGCACAATAAGCGGAACTTCCTGTGTGACCATCAGCGTCAGCGGAATCTGTGTGGGGTCGGTATGTGCATCAGCTTCCGTTTTCGCAAAGGTGTAGGTAAACGAGCCGTATTCCGTGATCTGCGAGAGAAATCTGCTGCGCGTTTCCACCGTGTCCGTTTTCACGGCAGTGACCCCGCGGCTTTCGGGCAGAACGATACATTTCCCGCATTCCGAAGCACGTTCGTCCAAGGTGAGAACGACATCCAGAACGAATTCGCTCGCCTTTGTTCCCGCTTCCACGTCGATCCACGCAAACGAATGCGGCGATTTTCCGCACCGCGCGGTGTAAACGGGAACGGAAATGCCGTTTACCGTCAGGGTGTGAAAGGGACTTTTGATGACAGCATTCTCCGTCGGCAGATCGTTGTTCCCGCCATCCGGCAGAAAGACCTCTGCCTGCCACGCTTTAAAGTCGCCCGCCGCCGTCCGTTCGGCGGTCGTGACAGCAGGGTTGTTGTATACGGTCGGGATGATGATGGGCTGGGTCATGGTGATGTCCTCCGGGGTGGTAATGTGGTCAAATCAGAATATTGCCAATCTTTCCATATATAATCATACCACAAATCCCCGCCTTTGTAAAGAGAATCCCTACAATCTCTTTGAAAAAATCCCGCTTGACAAACCACCTGGATTCTGTTATAATATAGAAAAAAGAAACCACGCAGAAAGGTACCCACCATGCTCCACCACATCCGCGATTACCGGAAATTCGCATCCGGCGAAAACAGCACCCCTGCCGTCATCGCCGCGTTATCAACCATGAACGACGGCGATACCCTGTCCCTGGACGGGCAGACACTGCACCTGTATCCGGAGGGCGCGCATACCGCATTTTATGCCATTTCCAACAACGATGCCGGCGAGAAGCCGATTGCGTTCCCGCTCATCGGAAGACGGAACATCACCGTGGACGGTGACGGCGCGCGTCTGGTATTCCACACACGCATTCTGCCGTTTGCCATTGACAGAAGCGAAGCTGTTACCATCAGAAACCTGACCGTCGACTATTCCTCGCCGTATTATGCACAGCCGAAGATCACAGAAGCCGACGAGACCCGCACCGTTCTGCAGTTTGACAGTCCGGAATGCGGATGCCGCGTGAAAAACGGACATTTCTGCTTTTACAGCCGTGTGGACGGATGGGAGGAGGAGTGCGAGACTGCGCTGTCGCTGGAATTTTCGCCCACGCTGACCCCGGGTCAGCCCCTGCCGCATCCGACCCATGCCGCGGCGGTTCCGAGCGCCTGCAAGCCGCCGTATTTTCCGTACTGCGGGGAGGAAAAAGACCACGGATTCCTTGGCGGAATGTACCGCGACGTCACGCTGACCGAGCGCTCCCCCGACGTCATTGAAATGCGCGGCAATCTGGGCTTCGTCCACACGCCCGGCGCATATCTCGTCATGACCCACGCGACACGGGAGTTCCCCGGCATTTTCATCACGGATGCAAAGGATGTCACCCTTGAAAACATCTGCCTTACCTACACAAGCAGTATGGGCGTCATCGCACAGACCAGCGAAAACCTGACCCTCGACCGCATCACGGCAGAGGTGGAAGCGGGTTCTCAGCGGATCCTCTCCGTCAACGCGGATGCCACGCATTTTGTCAACTGCCGCGGCAGAATCGACATGAAACACTGCAAATTCACCAACATGATGGACGATGCCTGCAACATCCACGGCATTTACGGCATTATCCGGTCGGCGGAAAACCGGGTTCTCACGGTCGGCTTCGGCCATTTCCAGCAGGAGGGGATCAATTTCCTGCGCGCAGGCGATACGGTTGCCGTCATTGATCGCCGGAAGACAGAGACCGTCTGCACGCGGACAGTCGTATCGTCCGAGCTTGTGTCCATGAAAGAACTGCGCGTGACCTTATCCGACACGGTTTCCGCAGAGCCGGATGGATTGGACTTCGCATCCGGCGATTATCTGCTTGAAAATCTCTCCACCGCTCCCACGGTGACGATCCAAAACTGCGAGTGCGGCTACAACCGCCCGCGCGGATTCCTCATCTCCACATCCGGGAAGACCGTCGTAGACAGATGCACGTTCTATAATATGAACACCGCCGTCCAGATCGGCGGCGAGCTGCTCGACTGGTATGAGTCGGGCGCGGTGAACGATGTCACCATCCAAAACTGTCATTTTGACAACAGTGCCTACGCCGGCGGCGTTTCCGTCCACATCGAACCGCGCCTGGCAGGCTTGCCCGACACCCCGTTCCACGGCCGCATCGCTGTGGAAAACAACCGCTTCACACAGTGCCATCCCCGCATGATGCGCGCCGTTTCGGTAAAGGAACTCGTCTTCCGCGGCAACACATTCGTGCAGGATGAAACACTTCCGGCACATCCGGCGCATGGAAAGAATGGGATTTCTGTGCAGGGGTGCGGAGATGTTTTGGCGGAAGTAAAATCGGAATCGTAAAATAAAAACCCACTGCCTGTGGTTGGCGGTGGGTTTCTTCCTATCAATCAATCGTCGTATCCAGCTGGAACCGCATGATCTTCCGGAGCGTATTCTTCGGAAATTCCTTTGCACGCACCTTCAGAATCTTGATCTTCTTGTACGGAACCGCGTTGCGGTTGTATTCGTTGATGTACGGCTGGAGATGTGCTTTGATGTCGGTGATGCCGTTCTTTTCAATATAGTCCTTGTCCGGGAAAACTTCGGCAACGATGGCGTTGTGCATAACGCCGCGCTTGGACTGACCCTCGTAGACGATGACATCGAGAATGCCGGGCGTTGCGATCAGTTCGTTTTCGATCTCTTCGGGGTAGACGTTCTTGCCGTTGGAGAGAATGATGAGGTTCTTCTTGCGGCCGGTGATGTAGAGAATGTTATCCTTGTCGAGCTTGCCGTAGTCGCCCGTGTGGAAATAACCGTCTTCGTCGATGGCTTCCGCGGTTGCGGCTTCGTCCTTGTAATAGCCGAGCATGACGTTCGGACCCATGACACAGATCTCGCCCTCGCCGTCCTCGTTGGGGTCTTCGATCTTCACGGTGTCGATGTCAAAGACCGTGCCGACACTGCCGTCCACGACGTGACGGGAACGGTTGACCGCGACGATGGGCGCACATTCGGTGATGCCATAGCCATTCAGCGTGGAGATACCGATGGATTCAAAGAACGAGATGATCTCCGGATTGAGGGGCGCACCGCCGCAGATCGCCATATGAACTTCGCCGCCGAACGCATCGCGCACGGATGCAAACAGCTTTTTGCGCATATCAATGCCCACACGGCGCATACCGTTGCTCATGGCGATCATTCGGAACAACAGCTTTTCCTTGCCCTGCTCCTTGACGGTCGCGAGAATTTTCCGGTAGAACGTTTCCAGATACAGCGGAACAAGGATCAGATGTCCCGGCTTCTGCTCCTTCAGCTCTTTCTGCACATAACGCAGACCGGAGGAGATGTAGATATTACATCCGAAAATGACGTGTCCGAGCAGCATGACCGTCGAGCCGAACGTGTGGTGCGGCGGCAGAACGGAAACCGTCTTGCGGGAGTAGTCGATATAGGGAATGACGTCGGCAATGTCGGAGAGAACCGCATTCTGGGACAGCATGACACCCTTGCCCTTGCCGGTCGTACCGGAGGTGAACACAAGCAGTGCCAGCGCGTTTGCATCAATTTCCGCTGTGTGATACGCATCGGGATTTTCTTCGTACAGCGCGCGGCCACCTTCGACCAGTTCGTTTACGCCGGCGGCGGTGTCCTTGGTGCTCATGAACACGGGCGGATGGGACAGTGCGCAGGCGTTTTCGATGACGACCGCCTTTTCCTTTAACGATTCTTCGATGAACAAGAAATCCGAATCGGCTTTTGCCGCGGTGTCCGCAAGGTCGGAGGCATTCCATTCGGGGTCGAGCGGAACGATGACCGCGCCGATGGAGAGAATCGCGTAATACAGCAGTGCCCAGTCGTAGGACATCTTGCCGATGACGACACAATGCTTTCCGGCACAGCCCATAGAAAGCAGTGCAGATGCCAGCGCACGGACATCGCCGCGCAGTGCGGTGTAGGAGACCTCCGTGGCGGTTTCGTCGTGGGGATTGGGACGGAACGAGAATGCGGTGTCCTCACCCCATGTGTCACCTGCCCATTCCACAAGTTCCCGTACCGTGGAAAATTCTATTTTTTCGTGAAGCTGTTCTTTGTTCATAAATGCTTTATAACCCTTTCCGTTGGTGATGTTGATGTCATTCTTGGAAAAAAAGTACAGTTTCAGACTTGCCGGCGTGCGGTACCCGGTTTCGCATCAAAGTTTCATGAAACCCAAGGTCATCGCACGGATGTCTGACTTATTTTCAAACTTTCATGCCGTCCAACAAAATCCGGAAACTGTACCGGAAATTGCGTTCCGCCTCGTCGCGCGGAAGATTCCGCCCCACCGCATCGGCGTTGTAGCCGCGGATGAAGCACCAGATGGCGTAGCTCATGATGTCGGTATCGACGTCCCGGATGAAATGCTGCTGCTTTGCATAATCAATGATGCGCGAGATTTCCGCTTTCCACCAGTTGTAATTCAGCTGGGAACGGGAATCGTTTTCAAAGACATACTGGTTGAAGCGCATTTTGGTATCGTAGGAGATCAGAAGTGTGTTTGCAACGACGTCAATGACGTAATCGAAGAAATCCTGCCGGGAGTCGGCGGGCGGCGTGATGCTTTCGCGCACCTTCATGATGGTCGAACGGTAGACGATCTCCAGAACCTCGCCGATGTTGTGAAAACGGTTGTAAAAAACGCGGTTGGTGATGTTCAGCGTGCGCAGGATTTTCCGCACGGTCAGATCCTCCGCGCCGTCCTGCATGACGAGTGCTTCTGCCGTTTCGATGATTTTATCCGACATTGCGTCGTGAATGCGATGGTCGCTCTGGTCTGGCATAATGCCTCCTCGGTTTGCTGTGGAAACGTGGATGATGGGAACCCCCATCAGCACACGGTGTGCTGTGAATTATTATACCACAAATCCCCCGCTTTGTCAAGGTATTTGGCGAAAGGAATCAAAAAAGCGCGGGTTTCTGCCTATTTATTTCTGCATTTCTGCCGTCCAGTGCCGGATGAGACCGTCAAGCGACATTCCGGTCAGACTTTCCGCCCGTTCCGGCTCCATCATACATTGGATCATGACCTCCTCACCGTAATTGTCGGCAAGGTACCCGGCAAACGGCATCGCCGCGCGGTTGGTGGTCTTCAGCTCGTAGGACAGCGTGTCTTCCGACGTTGCAAGCATCGCGGAAATGAATTTCAGCTCGTCGTCAACGTCGTCAAATGGTTCGCCGATCTTCTCCCCAAGCGAATCCAGTGCACCGCGGTGACGGGAGAGCGCATACTGCGTGCGGAACATTTCCTCTTTTGCAAAATACGAATAGAGGACACTGGCGCGCCAGTTCTCCCACGTTCCGACAGTACCGCCATTGTTGAAAACTTCCGCTGCCGCATACCAGACGTAGCCGCGCACCGGATAATACACGGAATCCGTGCGCATCAGCGGGACACCGTTTTCATAGGAATAAAAGGAAAATTCCCCGTCCGATACCAACTGTACCCAAAACGGCGCTTCGGGACATTCATACCCCGCTGCTGAAAACGCCGCATGGAACACTTCGACCGCTTCGTCGGCAGAAGAAAGCACGTCGAGCAGCAGCGGGAAATTGTAAAGCGGGTCGTCCGCACGCACGTCCGCCGTCAGTTCTTCTCCCTCGGCAAGCACACCCGCCGTGTACCCGGTTGTCCGCTCAATCGTAAAATACGGTGTCCGAATCTTCAAGGGGATCGCATCGCCGCCGAACGCAAAGAAAAACTCATTCTCTGACAGCACGCCCGTTGTCGGCAGAATCGCCGATATATATGCCGCAAGTTCCGAAAGAAACGCATCTTCCCCCGCAAACGGATCCTCCATGCGGGACAGAACTTCGCACGCAAGCGCGCGGCAGGCAGAAATTTTCTCCTCGGAATAAAAATCCGTCAAAAAACAGGGATACACAAGCGAACACAGCTCCGGCTTCTCTGCAAACAAGGCGTTGTCAGGCGTTCCAGCGTCCCCGTCGGTCGACCATCCAAGGTCACGGGAAATTTTGTCGGACAGCGCATAAAGATAGCCGTAATTGGTATATTCGCCCCGCCCCCACAGCGCGGACAGTACAGCGAGAACGTGCTTCTGCGTCCCGAGGTCGGAAAGGCTGAGCCAGACGGTGTTCTCCTCACCTTGCGTGAAACTGCTTTTCTCAACAAGTAGGTGTATCGTTACACATTCGTCCTGCGGTACACCGTTGTCCAGAAGATAGGCTTCCAGTATTTTGTGTGTAGCGATAAACATATTTCCGATGTTTTCGGGAATATCGGATGTGAAGCGATACACATACCCACCATCCGCACAAACCTTGACATTCCCGCTGACAAGAAAACCGTCGCCGCCGGGTTCTTTGATTTTCAGATAGTCCTCTGTGTAAACGTATTCCGTTTTCCCGATGTCATTGTCCCGGCAGGAACACAGTCCAAGGATACAGAACGCGAGAAGCAGAATACAAACCAACCGTTTCAAAATGGCACTCCTTATTCGTCAAACTGATACATGATCTCCGAAAAACTGCCGTTTCCGTACAGAACCAGCACAAGGTCGGGAGATGTTTCCAGAAGATGTTCCGTTACCGACCCCTCAAACTCGCGCAGGTCGATCATGTCAATCTCCGACACGACCGTCGACAGAAATGCCGTGAACGGAAGCGCAAACGAATCTTTGATGATGGCAACGCGCAGACCGTTGTCCGCGGAAAGATTTTCGATGATCAGCTCCCCGTAGTCGTACTGGAAATAGGTCGCGTAGCGGTTCGCCGACACATCGTCCGCATACAAAAGACTGTCGCGCACCATCGTGTCGTAGAACGAGCCTGTCCAGTACGGAACTGTTGTCGATTCCGGCGGATAATATACATTGTAGGACGTTTCAAACGCCGGTTCTAAAAACGTGTAATCGTCAAGCCCGGCAAGCTCTTTCCCCACGCGCCGCCCGATGGAGCCTAAAAACGTCTGCGGCTGGTACAGCGACACCCAGTTGTCCTCTTCACACAGAGACACATCCAAGTCCCATGACAAAAGGTTGTTCAGATACGGCACGGTCATCGTAAACGCGGAAAACGCAGTTTCGGTCGTCCAGTGGTGATCGGTGCGGTAAAACAGCGCGGATGTGTCCGTATCGTTCTGCGCAAACGCTTCGGCAAACGACAGTGCCGTCACCCCGCGCGCCCGCAGACAAGCCATCATATCGGCGGCATTTTCCGTGCTTTCGTATGTGATGCCCACCGGATAATCGGTAAACCCGTCGATCTCCTTTGTCGGCGCCTGTAAATAGACCAGCGGAATGCCCACTGATGCCAGTGTGTCGGACAGCTCTGCCACCGCATCCGCATACGGTGCTGCATCGGCGCGGGTCGTGTGATAATGCAGAAAATCCTTTGTGTCGCGGATGAGATAAGTGTACCCCGCATCCTCATAGACCGATGTCCCGATGATGCGCTGGGTGATGCCGTAGACCGAGAGAAACCGGTCAAATCCGACGATGTTTTCATCAAACGCCGTTGTCACGCGGTCAATGGCAGAAATCGGTTCCCCCGTTCCGGCATCCACGTCGGAAAAGAGGGCAGTGTGATTTTTCGTCACCGTCAATATGCCGACCGCCGACACGAACACGAGAAATCCCGCCGCGGTCAGGGCGGTGGAAAGCGTTTTTGTTTTCTTTGCAAGAAGTTCGGTATTCATACATTCATAAATTGAATAAACTCAGAAATTGAAATAAATAAACGGATTGTAATCGCTCTTCAAGAGATACGACACACAGACAAGGAACAGCCCAAGCATCACGGGCGGATACAGAATGTCACAGACCATCGGGACAAGTGCCCCGCCGGAGGATGACCGAAGCGCATCCAGCTTCCGTTTCAGACACGGAACAATGGGTGCGGAGAACAAAATCGCCGCGACAAAAAACACCGCTTTCTGGGACAAAAACAGCAATGCCGTCGTGTCGCCTGTGACATCTCCTGCCCCGAACATCGCACCGAGGTACGACCACGCAAGCGGCAGATTTTCCGCGCGGAACAACACCCACCCCAAAAGGACCGCCGTCATCGCATACAGCCAGCCGGGAAGCTTTTTGTAAAAGGGAAGCGTTCCTGCCGCTTTCAGCTGATGGGAAAAACACAGCTTTTCCACAGTCAGGAGGACAAAGAACCACACACCCCAGAAAAGGAAGTTCCACGCCGCCCCGTGCCAAACTCCGGTCGAGATCCAGACAACGGCAAGATTGAACACGAGCCGCGCTTTCGTTTTTACGCGCGAACCGCCCAGCGGAATGTAGACGTAATCGCGGAACCAGGTGCCAAGCGAGATGTGCCACCGCCGCCAAAATTCCGTGACGGAAGAAGAAATGTACGGATAATCGAAGTTTTCTTCAAAGGTGAACCCGAACACCCGCCCAAGGCCGATCGCCATGTCGGAATATCCGGAGAAGTCGTAATAGATCTGAAGCGCATATGACAGCGCCCCCAGCCACGCCATCCCAGCGGACAGCGTGCCCGCACCGTTCAAGGAAAACGCTTTGTCCGCGACCAGTCCCATCTGGTTGGAAATGAGAACCTTTTTAAACAGTCCGACAAGAAACCGGCACAGCCCCGTGTGAATCCCCGCCCACGTCTCGCGGCGGTGTGAGATCTGCTTTGCGACCGTCTCGTACCGGACGATCGGCCCCGCGATCAGCTGTGGGAACAGTGCAACATACAGCGCAAGGTCAAAGGGATTTTTCTGCACTTCCGCCGCGTCCCGGTAAACGTCGATCAGATACGACATCGACTGGAACGTAAAAAACGAGATGCCGATGGGAAGCGCAATCTGCGGCACGGCAAACGGCAGGGAAAGGACGGAACCCAAATTTTCCAGCGCAAAGGTCAGATATTTGAACACAAATAAGAGTCCCAGATTGCACACAACCCCGGCACCGAGTGCGAGTTTCGCCGCCCGCGGCGCTTTGGCACGTGCTTTTGCGCGCATTTTTGCGCCTCCTATGAGCAATCCGAAGATATAATTGCAGACAATGGATGCCAGCATCACATAGACAAACCGCGGCTCGCCCCATGCGTAAAAGAGAAGCGATGCACAAAGCAGAACCAGATTCTTCGCCGCCGTCCAGCGCGAAACAAGAAAATATAAAATCAGAACGAGCGGCAGAAACCAGAATAAAAATTCAGTGGATGAAAACAGCATAATTTTGATTTGATGTTGATAAATAAAAAAGAAGATACCGCCATAGCCGGCGGTATCCTTACATGGTTTATACGTTCATGACGACCGGCAGGATCATCGGCTTTCTCTTGGTCTTTGCGTACAGGAACTTGGTCAGGTCGTCCTTGACGGCGCTCTTGATGTGGTTCCAGTCGAGCATATCGGATTCAAAGCATTCCTGAATGGCTTCGGAGGCGATGGCGCGGACTTCTTCCATCAGCTCTTCCGCTTCGCGGACATAGACGAAACCGCGGGAGACCACGTCGGGGCCGGAGATGATGGTGCGTTCGATGGTGTCGATGGTCGCAACAACGACGATCAGACCGTCCTGTGCCAGATGACGGCGGTCGCGCAGAACGATGTTTCCGACATCGCCGACACCGTAGCCGTCTACCAGCACCCGTCCGGCGGGAACCGTGCCGTTGAACTTCGCTGTTGTCTTGTCAACTTCCAGTACCCGACCGATCTCGGAGACGAAGATCTGGTCAGGTGACATTCCCATCGACTCCGCAAGTGCCTTGTGCGCTTCCAGATGGCGGTTTTCGCCATGAATGGGCATAAAGAACTTCGGACGGAGCAGGGCGTGCATCATTTTGATTTCTTCCTGGTTTGCGTGACCGGAAACGTGAACGTCCGCAACGCCGGAGTGGATGACGGAAACGCGCTTCTTGCACAGCTCGTTGATGACCTTGCCGACCAGCTTTTCGTTGCCGGGGATCGGGGACGCCGAGATGACGACGAGGTCGCGCGGACCAAGCTCCACCTTGTCATGCTCCGCAAACGCCATGCGGGAGAGAGCACTCATCGGTTCGCCCTGGGAGCCGGTGGTGATGATGGTGAGCTGTTCGGGATTGTATTTCTTGATGTCGTTGATGTCGATGAGGACGTTTTCCGGTACGTTCATATAACCGAGTTCCAGCGAAGCGGAAACGACGTTCAGCATCGAGCGGCCGGTGATGGCGACCTTACGGTTGTAGTGGGCGCTCGTGTCGATGATCTGCTGAACACGGTGAACGTTGGACGAGAACGTCGCAATGACGATGCGTTTGTCCTTGTTTTTGAAGAAAATGTCTTCCAGCGATGCGCCGACGTTCTTTTCGGACGGAGAATAGCCGGGGCGCTCCGCGTTGGTCGATTCGCACATGAGCAGAAGCACGCCCTCATTGCCGATCTGTCCGAGCCGGGGCAGGTCGATCATCGCGCCGTCGATGGGTGTCAGGTCGATTTTGAAGTCACCGGTGTGAACGACCATGCCGACGGGGGTCTTGATGGCGAAACAGCACGCATCTGCAATCGAGTGGTTGACGTGAATGAATTCGACAGAGAAAACGCCCGCACGGATCTTGTCGCCCGCTTTGCATTCGATCAGCTCCGGTGCATGATCGTAGCTGTGCTCGGAGAGCTTGTTGCGCAGAATACCGAGAGTCAGACGGGTCGCATAGACCGGAACGTGCAGATCGCGCAGAACGTAGGGCAGTGCGCCGATGTGGTCTTCGTGTCCGTGCGTGATGAAGATGCCGCGGATCTTGTCTTCGTTCTTTTCCAGATAGGTGGTGTCCGGAATGACGAAGTCAACGCCGGGCATTTCGTCATCCGGGAAACCCATGCCGCAGTCGATGACGATGATGTCATTTTCGTATTCCAGAACCGTGATGTTCTTGCCGATCTCTTCCAGACCGCCGAGTGATATGACCTTCAGCTTGCTTGTGGGTGCGGCAGGCGTCTGGGCGGAGGATGCGTTCTTTGATTTTCCTTTTGCCATGATGGATGTTTGTTTCCTTTCCGTTCAATTCTTGATACATATACATAACTGCAATCGGTATATTCTGTACCCTACATTGGTGTATTTGTGAATCGCATCCGTTGTTTAATTTTATATCTGTAAAATAATAGAGAACCAACAAATGACGGGACACAGCACCGGTCCCGGAAATGACCGCATCAGACCGTTTCATCCGGTGACAGGCAATCGGTGTGACTGACAGTCCAAAGAATGATCCGCACAGAAAACAGACGGTGTTCCGTGTGACGGATCCGGACTGCCGCACCGGAGGATGATGCAGAGGATTTTCCATTTGGCAGAGTTCCATCCCGCTGAAATCGCGAAAAACAGCGCGCAGGAACGGAAATATGCCCCCTGAGCGTATCGGCTCCGCCGCATCCGGACAAGGGAATGCCGTGTTCCCGCCCACAAAACGTACCGGACGGTGAACTGACAACAATCCGCGGATGAAGCTGCGCCGCACGCAGACAACGAACAGAATATACTGTCATATAGTATATCAGAATCATTTGTCCGGGATACGGCGCAAGTGAAAATTTTTTGTTAATATTGGGGAGGAGATGTGGGGAGTTTTGGGGGCGGCGATGTCGGTGTTGTATTGCGCAATGCGATCGGGCGATTTTATAGGGACGGCAAATTTGTCGCCCGCGGATCATTGAATCTAATGAAAACGTGTTAGAATTCCCCAAATTACCTTCCTGATAGGCAAAAAGCTGTTAAAGGTGTGAAAAATTTTCAAATCACCGGGCAACAAATTGCCGCCCTTACAAAATCGTCGAAATCGCATTGCGTAAGACAGTAGCGACATCGTTACCCGTTTAGTCGACAGCATTCACCGTATGATGTTGCATCATGCCGCATTATATTTCAAAACCGTTTCACACCCACCCCAGTGCCGTGTTCTCAAAATGCAGATTCTTTTTGTCAAATGCACTCAGCCGGAATCCCTCGCGGATGTCGGTACAGTTGTGCGCAAGCATCTCATCATATAACCGTTCATTGAACGCGCGGTAGTCCACTTCCTTGTCCGCCATGACATACGCGAGAATTTCCGCTTTCCGTGCATCGTCGCACCCGACCGCGGACAAGACACGGGACAGATTTTCCCGCATCGTGTCGTACAGCTGGCGCAGGAAATAGGACTGCAGATACTGTACCTGCAAAGCGGAGGTCTCAATATGCTCCCGCAGAACGGGGTCGGATTCCAGGTCAAGAGCGGAGGAGAACAGCGCATAACCCCGCGGCAGAATCGGGTTCGGTATCAGTTCCGTGTACCAGAACAGATACGGCGAGAAGTCGGTGTTCCGATAGTCCCGGATGTCGTCCGGCGTGAGCGGCGGAATGTCACCATCGGCGTGATGCGTGACGGTCTCATTCGGATACAGCACCGTCGGATGGTCGTAGACGGTCATGTGGTGGTCTTTGGTCACGGTGTGCGCAAAGGTGAGATATTCCCGGACGGCATCCGCACCCGCACCGTACCAATCCCCGATAAATTCATCGGCAAGAGAACGGTATTCTTCTTCCGTCATGTAGGGATTCCACAGCAGTTTGGAGAACAGATACCCGCGCAGCTCGCAGAATTCGCCGTTGCGGGAGGTGTACGCGCCCTGCTCGAAGATGAATTTCGCGTTGTTTTCGGCAAACAGGCGCACATTCTGCCGCAGAACGCCGAAGTTCGGGAATGTCAGACTGTAATGCGCAAAGTCCGTCGTGTAGTCCCAGATGGACAGCGTTTCGGACAGAGCAGACCATTTGCGTACCAGCACCGGGAACGTGTCGGACTTCATGTACGGGTCGTCAATGGCATCGCATTCGTCCAAGGGGTGGCGGAAGCAGCCCTCGATCGTACACATTTCCACCGTGACATTGGGCGCAGGACGGACACCGATGGGTGCTTTCCGCGTGAAACGGTAGGCAAAGGTGTGGATGGTGACATCGGGATAATCGTCCCGGATGGCGTCGGCGATGCGGTTGACAAACAGAATGTAGGAACCCGCATAAGAGCCGGTCTTCTCCAAAAGTGCTTTGCATTTGTCGCACATACAGCCGATCCCCCGCGCATCGCTGTCGTTCTGGGAGATCGAGAGAAAACGCGCACCGGGATGCGCATCCAGCCGCGCACGGACATTTTTCAGAACGGTCTCGTAGACCTGCTCGTCGCACAGACACGGTTCGCGGTTGATGTGTCCGTCGGCACGGTCCATTTCCGCTAAGTCAAACAGCGTGTGGCACGCAGGCCCCGCCCAGTTGGAGGAGCCGCCCCATTCAGGTGCGATCGGCGTGAACTTGCGGCCGTTGGCTTTCCGCTTGGCACAGAAGCTGTCGTTGTGCGTGTAGTCCGCCCAGAACGTGTTCCGCACGGAAAAAACGGGCGTTTCCCGCACATCGGTGTCCGCAGGAATCGTAAAAGCATCAAGCGACGGAATTTTCTCAAAATACGATGCGTAAAACCGGCATCCGGCGAACCGTTCGAGAAATTCGTATACCGCATACAGCGTTCCGCGCCCATGATACCCGGTCAGATACAGCGTTTTCCCGACCGCCCGAATGACAAACCCGTCTTCGCCCAGTGCTGTCAGATCGGCAATGATGCTTTCCGCCCCGTGTGCTATGCCGACCACGATTTCGTATTCCGCGGCAGGTACATCCGGAGAAACAACGGAAATCTCCGCACCGGTAATTTTGGTAAAATAAGATGCCAGCTCCGCCGCCGCATTTCCAACCGCCGGGTCAGACGGATCCCCGCAGATAATGCGGTACGCAGTTACATGATTTTCGGATAAAATAAGATGAGACATAAGGAACCTCCTTGGGTTATGAGAAGTATATATTTTCAGTAATATTTCGTCCAAAAGACGAAATATATCATACGCCGCAGGCGTATATCACCCGCCAAAGGCGGAAATATATCACGCTGTCAATGTTAAGTTGACAGCATACCTCTACCCCCTCCCCGCATATACTGAACCAGATTCCAGAACTGTGAGGTGTTCGATTGATGTATTCCGACCGTTTCCGTTTCCCGTCCTTATCGGGACTCGGCAGGCGCAGACCCGCCGCATATGCGGAGATCATGGGAGGGATGAAATATCCCGACATCCGCGGACTTGTAAGGTTTTACAATACGCCCCCCGGTGTCCTTGTCACAGCAGACATCGAGGGATTGCCCGTTTCCGACGAGCGGTGCGAACAGCCGGTGTTCGCGTTCCATATCCACGAGGGCGGCAGCTGTGCCGCAAACGGCACAAGCGGAGAGCCGTTCTCCGCCGGAGAACCGTTCTCTGACAGAGAACCTTTTCCCGAAACTGGCGGACATTATAACCCGTTCGGATGTCCGCACCCGTACCACGCAGGCGATATGCCGCCGCTCTTCGGCGTGCGCGGCAATGCGTTTTCTGTTTTCCTGACAGGACGGTTTGCCGTGCGCGACATCATCGGCCGTACCGTCATCATCCATGAGGGCCCGGACGATTTTCATACCCAGCCGTCGGGAAATTCCGGCGCAAAAATCGCGTGCGGGGTGATTCGCGCCACGCGCGGATGAAACACACCGTCATTCAATAATTGTATATTCCAGCATTTCGTAATGCAGACGGGTACCCATGTCGGTGCCCTCCGGCAACAGTGCCATCGCGATGAACAGCTCGTCCCCCGTTTCATCATCACGCAGGGTCGCGTATTCACCGGCGATTTTGATCACGGTGTAATTTCTTGGTTCCATTGAGAATCCTCCTTTCGGGGTGTTACCATAATCATACCACAATATGGGTCTCCTTGTCAATAGAAATAGCAAAATTTAATAACTTCGCTGCAGGCGAAGCTTCACTGGTGACATTGCCACCAACTTCACTTTACGCGAAGCGTAAAACTTCACTTGCCCCAAAGGAGCAAATTTCACCGAAACACATAAAGATGCAGTCAACATAAAGATTGAAGACCCGCATCCTCCGCATTTGTAGTGGATCCTATCAGGCTCCTGTTCATTCAGCACATCTTTCTCGGAAAGACAGATTTGAAAATCCTTTCATAATGCGAGAGATTTACAGATCCGCGAGAAGCAGATTGCTTCCCCTACACGACACGGGGTGCGCCGCTCATTATGTTGACAACATATATATGTTTTTCGTGAAGTTTGCCCTTTGGGGCAAGTGAAGTTGTTCGCTTACGTTCACAGTGAAGACGCGTTCGCCCAATGGGCGAACGCAAGAAAAAACCGCCCGCAGGCGGTTTTT
The DNA here is from genome assembly GCA_017481495.1 of Clostridia bacterium. Taxonomy (GTDB): domain Bacteria; phylum Bacillota; class Clostridia; order Oscillospirales; family CAG-272; genus RGIG3925. The sequence continues at coordinate 22,305 of JAFUPC010000024.1, read as the reverse complement.
TTATATCAGTTGTCCTCGTTAAATGCCTTGACACAACGGTATGTCTCGTAAATATCATATTTGGAAACCACTTCATACGGCGCGTGCATGGAGAGGACCGGAACACCGATGTCGATGGTATCAATATTGTGCGCGGAGATGAACTTCGCAACGGTTCCGCCGCCGCCGGCATCGACTTTGCCGAGCTCACCGGTCTGGAACAGAACGCCCTCGCGGATGAGCAGGTTGTGGATGTAGCCGACATATTCTGCGGAAGCATCGTTGGTGCCGCCCTTGCCGCCGCCGCCGGTGTACTTCGTCACGACGACGCCCTTGTTGATGTAGGAGGAGTTGCGTGCTTCAAACTGACCGCCGAACTTGGGGTCGAATGCCGCGTTGACGTCTGCGGACAGGCACTTGGAGTTTGCACGGACGACATTGATGTTCGCGCCCATCGTGTTCGCAAGGTCGGCAAATACGTCGGTCATCAGGCTGCCCTGCATACCGGTCGGACCGTCGGAGCCCGTTTCTTCCTTGTCGGCAAAGATGGCGTAGAGGGTGTGAACGGGATTTTCCGCTTCCACGGTCGCAAGCATCATCGGATATGCGCAGACGCGGTCGTCGTGACCGTAGGCACCGATGAGAGTGCGGTCAAGACCGATATCGCGCGCTTTCATGGCGGGAACGATGGAAAGCTCCGCGCTCATCAGGTCGCGCTCAGTGATGCCGTACTTGTCGTACATTGCGGCAAGGAAATTCAGCTTGTACTTCTGGTCTGCCTTTTCGTCGTCATAGGGAGATGCGGAAACAACGATGTTCAGGCTTTCGCCGTCGATGGCAGAACCCATCGGGCGGCCGTTCTGCTCGTGACCCAGATGCGGGAGAATGTCGGTGATGTAGAAGATCGGGTCGTTGTCGTCTTCACCGATGCAGATGTCAACGGTCGTGCCGTCGCCTTTGCAGACCGTGCCGTGCAGAGCCAGGGGAATTGTGACCCACTGCCACTTTTTGATGCCGCCGTAATAATGCGTTTTCAGATAGCAGACACCATTGTCCTCGTAGACAGGATGCTGCTTCAAGTCGATGCGCGGGGAGTCCACGTGCGCGGCGGAAATGCGGATACCGTTTTCAAGAGGCTCCTGTCCAATGACGAAAACGTGCAGGGACTTGCCGCGGTTGTTGATGTAGAACTTGTCGCCGGCCTTGACGGGCTGACCGAACGTGTACGGAACAAAGCCGTGCGCTTCCGCCATCTTCACGCCTTCGTTGACCGCTTCGCGTTCGGTCTTGGCGTTGTCAAGAAACTTTGCATACGGAACGCAGAATTCCTGCGCCGCATCGCGGATCTCTTTTGTCAGACCGTTGAAAGCGTCCTTCTGCTCATAGAACAGCTTTTCCTTCAGCTCCTGACCTTTGGTCTTTTCTTCCTTCTTTTCCTCAGCCTTTTCTTCGGCCGGGTTCTGGATCTTTTCTTCCATGGTCGGTTTCTCCTTTTCGGGATTAAAAAATCATATTGATACTATTTTATCATAAGATGACGAAAAAAGCAAGTATAAATTGTAAATGTGGGGCGGAAATGTTTGGAATCGGGGGAAATGGGGTGGGAATTAACTGAAAGGACGAGGAACTGCCTTTTCTGTGTTTGTAGGGGCGCCTATTAGGCGCCCGGTGATCTGAAAATCTTTCGCACCGTTGAAAGGTTTACCATATGTCACCGCGGTGCGGTGACCGTCACCGTTGCACGGTGACCGCGGGAGCATGGTTTCGCAAAGCGAAACCTTTGAGGCATCCCCTACAAAACCCCGGTTTGCATATCAATATGCAAACGTTCGCACAGCGCAACACAATATCATTACGGTGACCCACGGCTCGCGGGTGACCCACGGCTCGCGGGTGAACTACGTTCACCGTTTATGTCTCCCGCATAAAACGTCCGATACACTTCCTCCGCCTCCGCACACCGTAATACATAATTCCGCGTTTCATTGATCGGAATGTTCACCAGCACCCCGTCGGAGGAGATCGTTTCATCTTCCAGCCACCCGTTGACACGCGCGTAACCGGCGTTGTAGGCGGCATAGACCGTGTCCCACCGCCCGTAGCGTTCATAGAGCCACGCAAGCAGATAGACACCGGCATCAATGTTGTAGGCAGGCATGGAAATCGTCTCGGGGTCGCAGTCCTCCCCGCGCAGGAAATAGATCCAGTCGTAGGTGTCCGCAGTCAGCTGCATCAACCCCACGGCACCCGCGTGAGAAACGGCGTTTTCGTCAAATCCGCTTTCCGTGTGGATGACCCCGTAGATGACCGATTCCGGCACACCCCACCGCTCGGAGGCAAGCTCGACGAGCGCCATATATTTCCGCGGATAATATTTGTTGTAGATGTGAACCGTCACCTCATCGAGCGCGATCCCGATGCAGAGGGCGGCAAACAGCAGAACCGGAATCAATAAGAGTACCGCTGCCAGCCGGTGAAGCCGCCGCCACATCCGGTTTCTTGCCGTGCGGCTGGTGTCCGACGTTCGGATACCGTTCGACGGTCGGTCGCTCATGAAAGCAGTCCCCGTGCCCGGAGAATGTCTTTGACCGGTTCTGTGAGTGCTTCTTTTGAGCCGTTGTTTTCAAGCAGTACATCGCAGTTCCGGGCAAAAAACGCATCGTCGTGCTGGGCGGAGATGCGGGCAAGCGTTTTTTCTTCCGTGATACCGTCCCGCGCCATGATGCGCGCAATACGGGTCTCTTTTTGCGCCGTCACACCGATAATATAATCGCATTCCCGGTCAAACCCGGACTCAAACAGCTGCGGTGCATCAATGCACGCGGCAGAATACCCCGCCGCTTTTTGCGCGGCAAGCCAGTCCCGGCTGTATGCAAGAATGTATCGGTGCGCGATGCGGTTCAGCGACGATAGCTTTTCTTTCTTTTTTTCGGGGTCAGGTTCCCCGAATACAAGGGCGGCAAGCTTTGCGCGGTCGAGATTGCCGTCGGGAAGCAGAATTTCCGTCCCGAATTCGGCGGTAAGTGCCGAAAGACACGGCTGTCCCGGCTCGTAGACGATGCGGCTGACAACATCCGTGTCAAGTACGGGAATACCGCAGTCCGAGAGAACGGCGGAAATCGCCCCTTTTCCCGCGCCGGTCGGCCCCGTCAGACCGAGAATCTGAAACGCCGGTTTATTCATGTGCCAAATCTCCCTCCGACCGCTTCTCCGGCATCGTTTCCGGTGCTTTTCCACATTCCACAACGGTGAATCCCGCCGCCTTTGCCAGACGGTTGTACACCGCCAGACCAATGCCCGCGCGGGAGGGCGTGCGTGCATAGATACAGCCGACGTCCGGCATTTCGTCAAACGCCCGCAGGCAGAGAAACAGCCGGTGCGCCTGCATCGCGGGGTCATCCCCCCGTCCCATCGTCAGGGTGCGGGCGGAGACTGCGGACAGAAGCGGCGCATCTTCGTCGTAGACCAGGAATCCGGCATCCGGCTCCTTTGTTTTTTCCTGAATATAGGAAAGAATTTCGTCCTCCGTGCCGTGCAGAAGCAGAACAGGCGCTTTGGGCGCGTAATGACGGTATTTCATGCCGGGAGACATCGGAACAAAGTCGCCCGTGACCTTTTCGGTGACAATGCGGTCAACGACAACGTGGTCTTCCCCGAGCAGCGCGCAGAGGTCTTCGTATGTCACAGCCCCCGGACGGAGCAGAAAGACCCGGTCGTCTTCCACCTTGATGACCGTGGATTCAAGGCCAATTTCCGACGGTTCGCCCGCCAGAATCATATCCACGCGCCCCGAGAGGTCGTGGATGACGTGTTCCTTTGTCGTCGGCGACGGATGACCGGACAGATTCGCGCTGGGCGCGGCGATTGGAACCCCCGACAGACGGATGAGCGCGTTTGCGACCGGGTCGGAGGGCAGACGGACAGCGACCGTTTCCAGTCCCCCAGTGACGGAGGCGGGAATGCAGTCCCGCTTTTTCATGATCATCGTCAGCGGCCCCGGCCAGAACGCGCAGGCGAGACGGTAGAACAGTTCGTTCGTGTGGCAGTATTCTTCCGCCCAGTCCACATCCGCGATGTGAATGATGAGCGGATTGTCGGACGGACGGCCCTTTGCGGCGTAGATGTGCTTTGCCGCTTCGGCATCCAGCGCGTTTCCGCCGAGTCCGTAGACCGTTTCCGTCGGGAACACGACCAGTCCTCCGCGGCGGATGCAGTCTGCCGCTCGGGCAAGATCTGCCTGTTCCGTTATACTTTTTCCGTCCCGGACGGGGATGATTTCGGTTGCAATCGGTGTTTCCATTATGCGTGTTCCTCGCTTTCTTCCAGTTTCCGCGCGATGTCCGCCTCGGTCAAGGGGCCGATGACCGCGTCAAGATCGCCGTTCAGGATGTCTTCCAGCGTGTAGAGGGTCAGACCGATGCGGTGGTCGGTCACGCGCCGCTGGGGGAAGTTGTAGGTGCGGATCTTCTCACTGCGGTCGCCCGAGCCAATCTGGGATTTTCTGGCATCGGCGCGTTCGGTGTCGCGCTTGGTTTTTTCCATTTCGTAAAGCTTCGCTTTCAGCATTTTCATCGCCTTGTCGCGGTTCTTGAACTGACTGCGCTCCTCCTGACATTCGACGACAATGCCGGTCGGCAGGTGCGTGATGCGGACGGCGGATTCCGTTTTGTTGATGTGCTGACCGCCCGCACCCGACGATTTGCACGATTCCATTTTGATGTCAGAGGGAGGAATGTCGATTTCCACGTCTTCGATTTCCGGCAGAACGGCAACGGTCGCCGTGGAGGTCTGGATGCGTCCCTGCGATTCCGTTTCCGGTACGCGCTGAACGCGGTGAACGCCGGATTCATATTTGAAGCGGGAAAACGCGCCCGTTCCTTCCACAAAGAACGAGATTTCCTTGATGCCGCCCAACTCCGTGTCGTTTATGGAAACCACGGAAATGCTCCACCCGGCGTGCTCGGCGTACATCCGGTACATCCGATAAAGATTCGCGGCAAACAGCGCGGCTTCCTCGCCGCCCGCACCTGCGCGGATCTCCATAATGACGGAACGGTCGTCGTCCTCGTCGCGCGGCAGAAGCAAAACGGTCAGCTCGCGTTCCAGCCGTTCGACCGTTTCGTTTGCATGGGTAAGCTCCTCGCGGGCAAGCGCGGACAGTCCGTCATCGCCGTCCGCTTCCGCTTCATCCAGTAACAGCTTCGCTTCCGTCATCGTCTTCTGTGCTTCGGTATACGCGGCATACGCATCGGCAATGGGCGCAAGCGCGCGGTATTCCCGCATCCGTGCAAGATAACGCGCGGCATCCGCGACGGTGTCCGGCTGCTGCAGTTCCATCTCAATGGCGGCATACCGGAGTGCCGGTTCCCGACAGCGTTCCAAAAGGGAGAGGGTCATTCTTGTTCAAATCCTTCCGTGTTTTTCATATCTATCATAATATTATACACGAAATCATGGGAAAAGTCAATCGTTTTCGCATGAATAAATTGCGTGGGAAGATGTCAGGCGAAGCTGTTATCGGAGAAAGGCGGAGGAATCCGCCGTGCGGCTCTTGAGAAAATAGGGTTTTTGTATTATAATGGATGCCATGTGTATGTCATGTCCGCCGGATGTCTTTGGAAACTGCGCGGAAAGTATCATTATTAAGAAGAAAGAAAACAATGAACAGGCAGTCCTGCGTGTGAGAGCGGGGACTGCCTGTGTTTTTTATATATGGAGAAAATGGGCACCCCTACAAAACCTCGGTTTGTATAGCATGATGCAAATGTTCGCACAGCGTAATACAACATTAACATCGTCGTCCTTAAATCGACACCGTCACCGCCATCACTTCTTCTTCGTCCCTTTCCCCTTCGGCTTCGCCTTCGCCCAGCCCTTTCTGGAACCCGCGGACGATTTCTGCACCGTCGCTCCCGCATTCCCGGAAGACGGTTTCCGCGAGGATGCCTGACGGTTCCCACCGGAATGATTCCCACCGGAATGATTTCCGCCGGAATGATGTCCTGCCGCAGAATGATTCCCGGCAGTATGCCCTGCCGCCGGCCGCACCAGACATTCTTTTCCGAACCCGATGAGATCTTCCCGTCCGCATTTCACAAGCGCCCGGCGCACAAGGTCGGCGTTTTCCGGCTTTTTGTATTGGAGCAGGGCGCGCTGCATTTGCTTTTCTTCATAATCGGTCGGAACGAAAACTTCTTTCATCGTGAACGGGTCAAGCCCGGTGTAGAACATGACCGTCGATGCCGTACCGGGGGTCGGATAGTAATCCTGCACCTGCTCGGGCGAATAGTTCCACTTTTTCAGATACAGTGCAAGCTCTACCGCTTCGTTCAGCGTACTGCCGGGATGCGAGGACATCAGATACGGCACCAGATACTGTTCCTTTCCGCACGCGGCGGACAGCTCAAAATAGCGCTTTTTGAACTTCTCAAAGACTTCGATGTCCGGCTTGCCCATCTTGCGCAGAACGTTCGGCGCGCAGTGCTCGGGTGCGACCTTCAGCTGACCCGATACATGGTCGCGTACCAGCTTTTTGAAGAACGCATCGCCCGAATGCTCGTCCGCCAACAGATAGTCGAACCGGATGCCGGAACGGATGAAGACTCGCTTCACGCGCGGAAGCTTTTCGATTTCCGACAGCAGTTCAATATATTCTGTGTGGTCGGCAACCATGTTTTTGCACGGCGTGGGCGCAAGACACTTGCGGTTGGGACAGACCCCGTCCTTTAATTGCTTTTCGCACGCGGGATACCGGAAATTCGCCGTCGGCCCTCCGACATCGTGGATATATCCCTTGAAGCCGGGCAGCTCCGTGATCTTCTTCGCTTCCGCAACAACGCTTTCAATGCTTCGACTGCGCACCGTCCGCCCTTGGTGGAACGCCAGCGCGCAGAAATTGCATCCGCCGAAACAGCCGCGGTTGTGGGTAAGGGAAAACTGCACCTCGGCAATGCCGGGAATACCGCCGTCATGCTCGTACATCGGGTGATAGGTGCGCTGATAGGGAAGACTGTATACCCAGTCGAGCATTTCCCGCTCCAGGGGCGGCATCGGCGGGTTCTGCACCAGCATTTTGCCGTCGTAGTATTCGACGATCGCTTTGCCGTTCACGGAATCCTGGTTGCGGTACTGCTCCGCAAACGCTTCCGCATACAGCCGCTTGTCGGTTTTCAGATCGTCGTAATTCCAGCCGCCGACGTGGTCGTAATTGAGTTTGTCTTCCGGGCGGCACAGATACACCGTTCCGCGCACGTCGCGGATCTTTTTGACCGGAATGCCGCGGTCGAGCAGCTCCGCCAGCCGGATGAGAATGGCTTCCCCCATGCCGTAGGTCAGAATGTCCGCTCGGGAATCGACGAGGATCGAGCGGCGGACACGGTCGTCCCAGTAGTCGTAATGCGCAAACCGCCGCAGGGACGCTTCCAGACCGCCCAGGATGATCGGTACATCCCCATACGCTTCGCGGATGCGGTTGCAGTAGACAATGACCGCGCGGTCGGGACGGTTCCCCATTTTTCCGCCGGGGGAATAATAGTCGTAATTGCGGCGACGCTTTGCCGCTGTGTAGTGCGCGACCATCGAGTCGATGTTGCCCGAGGATACGAGAAAGCCGAGCCGCGGACGTCCGAACCGCCGGAAATCGTCGCAGGACGTGTAATCCGGCTGACACAGCATCGCAACGCGGTAGCCCTTTGCCTCCAGCACGCGCGAAATGATCGCCGCACCGAACGACGGGTGATCCACATAGGCATCGCCGCACACATACACAAAGTCCGGCGCATCCCATCCGCGCGCCGTCATATCGTCATAGGAGACGGGGAGAAAATCGGTTGTGTTTGACATGACAGATCCTTTATAATATGATAAGATACAAAGAGCCGCCGCATACGCGGCGGCTCGGGGGTAGCTTTTAGCAAGAATATCAGCGAAAAGGTTCTTACCGAAAACCTTCCCCTTGGGGAAGGGGGACCGTTGGGCAGGGACCCAACGGTGGATGAGGTACATCACCGCGCAGCGGTGATCCGCGGACGCCCAATGGGTGCCCCTACAGGTGTAATAACCTTACCCTCTCTTAACCTCTTCCATAATAAACGCTTCCAGAATGTCGCCTTCCTTGATGTCGTTGAAGCGTTCGAGACCGATACCGCATTCGTAGCCCTGAACGACTTCCTTGGCATCGTCCTTGAAGCGCTTGAGGGAGGAAATCGCGTCTTCAAAGATGACGATACCGTCGCGGACGATACGGATCTGGGACTGGCGCGTGACCTTGCCGTCCAGAATATAGGAACCGGCGATCGTGCCGACGTTCGGAACGTGAATGGTCTGACGGACTTCGGCGTGACCGAGCAGTGCTTCGCGGAATTCGGGCGCGAGCATACCCTTCATTGCCGCTTCGACTTCTTCGATGCATTCGTAGATGATGCGGTAGGTGCGGATTTCAACACCCTGCGTGGCGGCGGAGTCGAGTGCGCTCTTGTCGGGACGGACGGCAAAGCCGATGATGATGGCGTTGGAGGCGGCGGCAAGCATTACGTCGTTTTCCGTGATGCCGCCGACAGCAGTGTGGATGACGTTGACCTTGACTTCTTCGTTGGAAAGCTTGACAAGCGATGCCTTGACCGCTTCCACGGAACCGGCAACGTCGGCCTTGATGATGATGTTGAGGTCTTTGACACCTTCTTTGATCTGTGCAAACAGTGTGTCGAGGTTCGCGCGTGCGGTCGCCTTGAAGACTTCTTCTTTCTGCTGATCGCGGCGCTGTTCGGCAAGCTCTCTTGCCATGCGTTCGTCGGAGACAACGGCAAATTCGTCGCCTGCCTGCGGGATTTCCGCAAGACCGGTGATCTCGACCGGAACGGACGGACCGGCTTCCTTGATGGTGCGACCCTTGTCGTTCATCATCGCGCGGACACGGCCGACAGCAGTGCCTGCGATCAGAACATCGCCCGCATGGAGCGTACCGGTCTGTACGAGCAGGGAAGCAACGGGGCCGCGGCCCTTGTCAAGACGGGATTCGAGAACCAGACCCTTTGCGCGGCGCATTGGGTTTGCTTTGAGTTCCTTCATGTCGGCAACGAGCAGAACCATTTCCAGAAGCTCGTCAATACCCTTGTGGGTCAGCGCGGAAACGGGCACGCAGATGGTGTCGCCGCCCCATTCTTCGGGAACCAGCTCGTAGTTGGTCAGGCTCTGCTTGACCATGTCGGGATTCGCGTGCGGCTTATCCATCTTGTTGATGGCAACGATGATCGGAATGTCTGCGGCTTTTGCGTGGTTGATGGCTTCCACGGTCTGCGGCATGATGCCGTCGTCCGCTGCGACAACGAGGATGGCAATATCGGTGGACTTTGCACCGCGCGCACGCATGGCGGTGAACGCTTCGTGACCGGGCGTGTCAAGGAACGTGATGTCACGACCGTTGATTTGGACACGGTACGCACCGATGGCCTGCGTGATGCCGCCGGCTTCGCCTGCGGTGACATTGGTGTCACGGATGGCATCGAGCAGGGAGGTCTTGCCGTGGTCGACGTGACCCATGACACAGACGACAGGCGCACGGGTGACGAGGTCTTCTTCCCGGTCGGCTTCTTCTTCAAACAGGCGCTCTTCGATCGTCACAACGACTTCCTTTGTGACCTTTGCACCGAATTCGTCGGCGATCAGCGCCGCGGTGTCATAGTCGATGACCTGGTTGACACTTGCCATGATGCCGAGGAGCATCAGCTTCTTGACGATTTCGGCGTTGGTGACATGGAGCAGAGCGGCAAGCTCGTTGACCTGAAGCTCTTCGGGGATCGTGACGTTCAGCTGCTGCTTCTTCGCCTTTTCCTGCTGGTCGCGGCGCATCTTGTCCATCGCCGCACGTTCCTTGTCGCCGTGCTTCTTCTTGCCGAACTGCTGCTGGTTGTTCTGCTTCTTCAGCTTCTGCTTCTGTCCGGAGAGATCCTTTGCAGCATCCGGAACGAGCGTGTCGAGCTTTTCGTCATACTTGGAAAGATCGACGTGGCTGTCCGCACCGCGTGTGTCGATGACACGGGTGGAACCGCCGGTCGCCGCGGGCTTGGAATAGCTCGTTGCCGCAGGCTGTGCGGGCTTGGGAGCTGCCGTGCGGAACGTCGGACGTCCTTCCTTGGGATCGCGGTCATCATCGCGCGGGGTGTAGCCGCGGTCGCCGCGATTGCCGCCGTTTCTCTGACCGTTCCGGTCATTCTGATTGCGGTCGCCCTGACCGAACCGGTTCTGACCGTTCTGACGGTCTGTGTTCTGCTGACGGTCTCCATTCTGGGGACGGTCTCCCATCGGACGGTCAGCATTTTGCGGACGGTCGCGGCGTTCGCCGTTCTGCGGACGGTTCTGTCCGTTGTTCTGCTGACGGTCGTTGTTCTGGGAGCGGTCACGGCGTTCTCCGTTCTGACCGTTTCTGTTGCCGCCGCGGTCTCCATTCTGCGGCTTCTGGTTGGTGTTGGGGCGGAACTGCACGGGCTGCTTCTGCGTGTCCGCGGTGGTTTCTTCTCTGTTGTTTTTCACGTTGTTTTCAGTCTTCACAGGCTCTGCCTTCTCTGTCTGTTCTGCTTTCGCTGTATTTTCTGCTGTTTTGGGTGCCGCCGGGGCAGGTTCTGCCTTTACGGGTTCTTCTGCTTTGGCAGGTTCTGTATTAGCAGAACTGTCTGCCTTTGCGGGTTCCGCTTCGGGCGCTTTGGTTTCCGGCACCTTTGCGGCGGGTATTTCTTCTGCTTTGGGAACCTCCGTTGCCGGAGTATTCGTCTTCGGCTTTTCGGTCTTTGTCTTCGCGGATTTCGGTTTTTCCGATTCTGTTTTTGCGGTGTCTTTCTTTGCTTCGGTTCTCGGAATGTCAACCTCACCGGCGAGGTACTGTGTCATGTTGGTGATCTGGCTTTCGCGCGTCAGCGCTTCCAGTACAAGCCCGTATTCGTCGGGCGAGAGGACTGCGTTGTTCTTATAGCCCGCAATCCCGTTGGACTCCAGAATGTCGAGAATCGTTTTGCTTCTGACACCGAAATCCTTGGCCATATTGGTAATACGACTGTTGGGGGTATTGATCATGTATCTTCTCATTCCTTTCCGGATACAGACACCGTTTTTGTCCGTACCCTTTGAATGCGTCCAAGCGACTTTCTTACAATATCATATAACTTATTCTTTGATGAGCTTCACAAGGGCATCGGCAAGCCCTCTGTCCGTTACGCCGACAACGGAGATACTGCCGCTTTTGCCGATGGCATTTCCCACAGAAGCGGTATCAAGAGGAATTTCGTAAAAGGGAACCTCATAATAGGTGCAGCAGTTGGTGATGCGTTTTTTCGTGTTTTCGGAGGCATCGCACGCTACAAAGACCGCGTGCGGCATCTTAGCGGGTGCGCCGGAACGGACGGCTTCGGCGGTCAGATTGGTGCCGGCGATGACCTTGCCCGCTTTCTTTGCAATGCCGAGAAGTCCGGGGAACTTCTTTTTCGCCTGCAAAGACCGGAGCATCGCTTCCGCTTCCTTGGGGTCAGAGGGCATTGCTTGTAATGCCGGCATTTCCGGTGTTGCGGGAATCAGTTTTTCCTTTTCCGTCACGGCTGATTCAGCTCCTTTTCGATGGCGGGGATGATGGTTTCGGGAATTTCGCAGCTGAGCGCGGCACCGAGACGGTTGGACTTGACTGCCTTTGCAAAGCACGCGGGATCGTGGCAGAGATACGCGCCGCGGCCGGATTTCTTTCCCGTGCGGTCGATGCAGATCTCGCCCTCCGGCGTGCGCAGGATGCGCACCAGCTCGTTTTTCAGTCTGCGTTCGTTGCAGCCCACGCATTTGCGTTCGGGCATTTTCTTTTTCGGTTTTTCCTGTTTTGCTGTGCCTGACATATCACACACCTCCCGTGCGGAAAATCAGTTGGTCTTGATGTCGATCTTGTAGCCGGTCAGCTTTGCGGCAAGACGTGCGTTCTGACCCTCCTTGCCGATGGCAAGGGAGAGCTGGTCTGCCTTGACAATGACACGCGCGGCACGTTCGCCGTCAGCAATTTCCACGCTTTCCACAGCGGCGGGTGCCAGTGCGGCGCGGACGTATTCCACGGGATCGTCGGAGTATTTCACGATGTCGATGTGCTCCCCGTGCAGCTCTTCCACGATGCGGTTGATACGCATCCCCTTGTTGCCGACACACGCGCCGATGGGATCGACGTTTTCGTCGTTTGCGGCGACTGCCATCTTGGAACGGGAGCCGGCTTCGCGGATGAGGTTCTTGATGACGACCGTGCCGTCCTGAATTTCCGGAACCTCCAGCTCAAACAGGCGGCGGACAAGTCCGGGATGGACACGGGACAGCGTGACAAGCGGCCCTTTGGTTTCTTTTCTGACCTCGGTGACGAGCACCTTGATCTGCGTGTCGGGGGTGTAGGTCTCGCCCGGGATCTGCTCGGAGGCAAGCAGGGTCGCGTGGCTTGTGCCGGTGTCGACGATGACGTTGCCGGTGTTCGTGTCCACACGTTCCACGGTCGCCGTGATGATCTCATCCTGCTTGGATTCGTATTCTTTGATCATCATGCCGCGTTCCGCTTCCCGGATGCCCTGCACGATGACCTGCTTTGCCGTCTGCGCGGAGATGCGGCCGAACGCTTTGGTCTTCTGCTCAGTCTCGCAGATGTCGCCGATGCCCAGACGCTTGGAGTGGGTGCGCGCTTCGTCAAGGGAAATTTCGGTTGCGGGATCGGTGACTTCCTCAACGACGGTCTTCTGCTCGTATACGCGGACCTCCTGCTTTGCTTCGTCGATGACGACACGGACGTTGGTTCCGCCTGCGTGCTCACGCTTGAATGCCGTGATGAGCGCCGCCTCTACTTTTTCGATCATGTATTCTTTCGGGATACCGCGTTCTTTCTCCAGCAGGTCGAGTGCCGCGAAAAATTCCTTGTTCATTGTTTTGTTAGTTCCTTTCCGGTTGTTTGTGTCTTGCTTTCCTAAAATCAAAAATCAAATGCCGCGTGAACCGCCGCCGCCTTTGCACGGGGCAGGTCAACAGCCGTCTCCCCGACACGCAGATGCAGGATGTCTTCCTCTTCGTCGTAGGACGTAAGGATCCCGCGCAGCTGCTTTGTGTTTCCGGCTTCCGGCAGGGGCGCGTAAAGCTTCACCGCGATGTCGCCGCCCACAAAGACGGTGAAATGCCACGGATATTTCAAAACCCGCTCGATGCCGGGGGAGGAGACCTCCAGATGATACGCCTGCTCGATGGGATCGACTTCGTCCAGCGGCGCATCAATGGCGCGGTGAAACCGCTCGCAGTCGTCAATGGAAATGCCGTCGTCCGAGTCGATGGTGATGCGCAGATACCATTCGGAGCCTTCGCGCACAAATTCCACGTCCCAGATGACGTAGCCGAGCTCCTCCGCGATCGGATCGACAAGCTCCCACACTGTCCCCGCCACATTGCGGACATTGCGTTTTTCGTTTGCCATAGTTACCTCATATCTTTCGGTTGTTCAAAAACAAAGAGAGCAGGCGGCAACCTACTCTCCTATCTTACAATATTCTATGATATTATTATACCACACATCAAAGAAAAATGCAAGGGGTTCGGGGAAATTTTTCGCTTTTTCACCGTCACGAAATTATCACCCGCAGGACACGGTTCTTTGGTAATATTGCATGGATCGGGGTATTGCACTAACGTGCTCCACCCCGTGCCTCGTGTCTTTTCTGTGAAATCCCCGTGCAAAAGGTATGAAATTTCCCCAAATCACGATTTCCTGCGCTGTTGTTCATGAACCGTTCACAAAAATGTGGTATACTTGTGGCATCTGTTATAATAAGGATGGGAGTATTCTGCCCATTTGGCGGAAAACTCCACCCGAATGCGGTCAGACATCCGCAAAGAAAGGAAAAAACACCAATGATCAAAATTGAGAATCTGGTAAAAACATACGGCGACATCCGCGCCGTGGACAATATCAGCTTCGAGGTCAACGAGGGTGAGATCGTCGGTTTTCTCGGACCGAACGGCGCGGGCAAATCCACCACGATGAATATGCTCACCGGCTATCTGTCCTCCACCTCCGGCAAGGCCATGATCGACGGCATCGACATTCTCGAGAATCCGCTGGAAGCCAAAAAGCGCATCGGCTTTCTGCCGGAACAGCCGCCGCTGTACCTTGACATGACCGTCGAGGAGTACTTAAACTTCATCTATGACTTAAAGGGCTGTAAGCTCAACCGCAGAAAGCACCTTTTGGAGATCTGCGAGGTCGTGCGCATCACAGAGGTCTACAAGCGCATCATCCGCAACCTGTCCAAGGGCTACCGTCAGCGTGTCGGCATCGCGCAGGCACTCGTCGGCAACCCCAAGGTCATCATTTTCGACGAGCCGACGGTCGGTCTTGACCCCAAGCAGATTGTCGAAATCCGAAACCTCATTCGCACGCTGGGCCGCAACCATACCGTCATTCTGTCCACGCACATCCTGCCGGAGGTTTCCGCCATCTGCGAACGCATCGTCGTCATCAACAAGGGCAAGCTCATCGCAAACGAAAAGACCGAGGAGCTGTCCCGCGTTGTCGAGGGCTACCGCCGCCTGTGCGTCAAGATTGTCGGCCCCAAGGACGAAATCATCGCCGCGCTGAAAAACAAGGACGGTATTTCCTACTGCGAATGCCTGGGCGCAAGAGAAGCCGAGTCGAACGCGTACTTAATCGAGAGCGAACCCGGTGTCGATATCCGCCGCCCGCTGTTCTTTGCACTTGCGGAGCACGGCTGGCCGATGATCGGCGAAGAAACGATGAGCACCAATCTCGAAGACGTCTTCCTTGCTCTGCTTGACAAAAACGACGAGCGCAAGAAGAAGCGCGGTGTTGTCAAGAGCAACATCATTGCAAGATAATAAGGAGAGTTTGATATGTCAGCCATTTACAAAAGAGAGATGCGGGCGTATTTCACGTCTCCCATCGGATATATTTTCATTGCCATCTTCTTCCTGGCAAACGGTGCGCTGTTCTCCTACCTGACATTGCAGGCAGGCAGCTCAAGCGATATTTCCAGCTATTTCATGATGCTTCTGTTCCTGTTCATCATCCTGATCCCGCTTCTGACGATGAAGCTGTTCACCGAGGAACGCAAGCAGAAGACCGAGCAGTTATTGCTCACCGCACCCATCAGCTTAATGGATATGGTCGGCGCGAAGTTCTTTGCCGCTTATACCATGTTCGCGGGAACGTTTCTGTCAGCGACGATTCTCAATCTGATTCCTTACATTATTTACTGTGAGGACACAAACCTGGCATCCATTCTCGGCAACATCGTCGGTATCCTGCTCATCGGCGGCGCGTTCGTTGCCATCGGTATGTTCATCTCCGCCCTGACCGAAAACCAGTTCGTCGCGGGCATCCTGACCATCGCCATCATCGCGGGACTGTTGTTCATCAGCTTTGCGAACTCCTACATCAGCTTCGCGCCCCTGCGTGTCGTGCTGTCCTGGATTTCCATCTTCTCCCGCTTCTATGACTTCACCTACGGCATTCTGAACATCGCTTCGCTGATCTATTATGCGTCCATTATGTTCGTTTTCGTGTTCCTGACCGTTCGCGTATACGAAAACCGCCGTTGGAACTAAGGACATTTTGCTCATCGCAAAATTCCATTGCCAGAAATAACCGAAAGGAATATCACCCCGATATGAACAAACAGTCTGTTTCCCGGAGCAGAAAATTCAAATACGGCTCCGTTGCGGTCGTGTTCACTGCTGCGGTCATTGCCGCGGTCGTTGCGCTCAATGTCGTCGTTTCGGCACTGACACAGACCCTGTCGCTGTATGTGGACATGACGAGCGAAGACCTGTACTCCATTTCCGATGCCTGCGATGAGATGATCACCGATCTCGCCGCAGAGCATGAAGCCGACGTCGTGCCGCTGCATTACGACATCATTTTCTGCGCCCCCTACGATACCCTGGAAAACACCGAGACCACGAAAATGGTCTACACCTTTGCGCGCCGTCTGGAGGCTGCATATCCCGACCTTGTGTCCATTGACTACATCGACATCATCACCTACCCGACCTTGGCCGAGCAGTACACCACGACTGCCGCCGACACTGTCAAGACGACCGACGTCATCGTGCAGAGCACGAACACCGGCAACTACAGAAAGTACGCCGTGGATGCGTTCTTCGTCACCGCGGAATCCGACGGCTCCGTCTTTGCGTTCAACGGAGAGCTGAAATTCGTCTCCGCATTCTTACAGCTCGCGGGCGAATACAACCCCGTCGCCGTCTTCCTCTCCGGTCACGGCGAAACGGATGCTTCTGCCATGCAGGTGCTCTTTGATGCCGCAGGCTTCTCCGTTCTGTCGCTCGATCTGCAGAAAGGCTCTGAGGAGCTTGGGCTTGCACCCGGTGAGCTTCCCGATTATGCAAAGGTGATCATCATCAACGGCCCGCTTTATGACTACGTCGGCGACAACGACGACGGACTTGTCAACGAGATCGCCGTCATCGACGACTTCCTGGAAATCAAGGACGACGGCTCGTCCGGCAACCTGATGGTCTTCATGAACGCCGATAGTGCGGGCAAGCTGCCGGAGCTGGAAACGTACCTGCTCGAATGGGGTCTGCAGTTCGGCGAAGCAACGCTGAAGGATTCGTCCTCTTCGTCTTCCGTTGACGGTCAGACCATCATCGCAACGCTTCCGACCGAGGGTCTGGGCGCATCCCTGCACACCAGCCTCCGTTCGCTGTCTTCCGTCCCGCTGACCATCGTCAAGAACGCCTGCCCCATTTACCAGGTCTTTGAGTCCAAGGACAGCCGTTCTGTTTCCTCCGTCCTGACCACCACCAAGTCCGCCGAAGCATATCCGGCAGATGGTGAGGGCGACGCCATCCGCGGTCAGTTCGACCTGATGACCCTTGTCCGTGAGACCCGTTATGTGGACAATGAACAGTGCTATTCCTACGTCCTTGCCTGCTCCTCCACCAGCTTTGCAAATTCTACTTATATGGCACAGCACCAGTACGGCAACTCCGATATTTTATATTCCGCAATGCGCGCATTCGGTAAGGATACCGTTCCGGTCGATATTGACTTCAAGGTGCTGGATGACATCGGTCTTTCCATTTCCACCGCACAGGCAAACGGCTGGACGGTCGCGCTGGTCGCCGTCGTTCCGATCGTCATGCTCGTGCTCGGTACCGTTGTTTACGTCAGGAGAAAGCACTTATGATGTTGTTTACCACAGAAGATAACGAAACCAAAGCAAAAGGCGAACCCATGCCCGCAAACGAAAATTCAACAGTTGGACCCGACGACGAGGAAATCCGACAGCTGGAGGAGGATTATATCCGCTTCGGTCTGGAGGGCAAGGAAGAGGAGTCGATGGACTCCATCGCGGAAGCGCTTTCCACGTTCCAGGACGGCGAAGCGGATGCGGAGACCGACAAGTCGGACAAATCCCAGGTCTCCGATATTGCGAAGAAAAAGCGCATGATCCCGATTCTGGCAATTGTCGCCGTTGTCGGCATCATCCTTTATTATGCGGTGCTCGCACCGATGCTTGCGACCGTGAGCGAGGATGCAGAACCGCCGGCAATCAACACCTGGCTGACCGAACAGCTGGAGAACGGTGTCATCACCGATCTGGAATACAACACCCTGCTCAACCAGGGCAAGTGCGAGGTGCTCGGTTCCCAGAACCGTATCCTCATGTTCAACCATACTGAAAAGGCGGACATCCAGTCCGTTGAGGTCCACAACGAATACGGAACCTACACGTTCTACCGCGATTCCTCAGACAATTTCGTCATCGAGGGTGCGGAGACGGCTTCTTATGACAAGGAAATGCTGTCGTCGCTCGTCGTTTCCTCCGGCTACACGCTGTCCATGACCCGTGTTTCCGAGAACTGCGAGGATATGAGCGAGTACGGTCTTGCCGAATCCGACAACCCGGCGTATTATACGCTGACGACTACGCAGGGCGTCACGCATACCGTTTATATCGGCAAAGCCATCCCGACGGGCGCGGGTTATTACTGCTCCTATGAGGACAGACCCGCTGTTTACGTTCTGGATTCGTCCCTGGCATCGACCCTGCTTGCCGACGTCAAGTCGCTGATGACCGCGGTGCTTGCGTACCCGGTCTCCACCAGCACCTATTATACCGCGACCAATTTCGAGATGTACAAAAACGGAGAGCTGTTCCTCCACGTCGATTATCTGACCGATGCGGAACGGGTGCAGACCGCCTCCAACTCCGTCTGGAAAATGGTCTATCCGGAGGGCGGATACACCCCGTCCAACACCAACTACGATGCGATGCTGCAGTCGTTCACCGCATTCACGGGCAACGCCGTTCTGGAATACAACGTGCTCGGTTCGTCCGATGAGGACGAGCTGACCGAGGAGCAGCTGAACCTGTTTGTACAGTACGACCTTGCGGAACCGGAGACCACGCTGTCCTTTGACTACACGGACTCCACCGCAGGATATACCGTCACCAACTCCCTGTGGTTCTCGTCCATGACCGAGGAGGGACAGTATTACGTCTATTCCTGGCTGTTCGACATCATTTCCGTCGTCGATGCCGCATCGTATCCGTGGCTGTCGTATGACATCATCGACTTCATTGATGCACCCGTCTTCCAGCTGAACATCAACAACGTCGCACGCATCGAGATTTCCGGCGGAGAAGCCGGCGAGGAACCGCTCACCGCAGATTTCCGTCTGGAGGGCGACGGTCAGGAGCTGGTCGTCACGGAGGACCTCACCAGTACGATTGTCGAGACCCAGAACTTCCGTCAGCTCTATAAGACCATGCTGTCCGTCGAGATCGAGGACTACACCGAGGATACGTCCACGGACGAATCCAAGTGCATCGCCACGATGAAGATCACCACCGAGGCAGGTGTCGAGACCGAGTATAAGTTCTACGCGTACTCCACCCGCCGCTGCTTCATGACCATCAACGGCGAGGGCGAATTCTACGTCCTGCGCGACATGGCGGCAAAGCTTGTGTCCGACGCGAGAAAGGTCATCGCAGGAATTGCGGTCAGCTCGGATGCGAGAAGCTGATAACCGGATTTTATAATTGAATATGAGAAAGACCGTCCCCAGGGCGGTCTTTTTTATGAATTTCGGAATATCCCTTGACAAACCGGAAAAAATATAGTAAAATCTAAAGTGAGAATTTGGAAATACGAAAAGAGAGGACAGGGTGGACATTGGAGATGAATTATTATGAAAGAACGATACAGAGTGCTGTAAAGCGGGTCAGCGAGACCTTTCCCGTACTGCTTCTGACCGGCCCCAGACAGATCGGAAAAACAACGCTTCTGGAACAGATGATGGAGCCGGGCCGCAAAAAGGTGTCCCTTGACAACCCGACTGTCAGAATGCTTGCGCGGACAGACCCGGAGCTGTTTCTTCAGCGGTATTCCCCGCCGGTTCTCATTGATGAAGTGCAGTACGCACCGCAGCTATTTCCGTATATCAAAATTCTGGCGGATGAACGAAAAACACCGGGAGATTTCTGGCTGACCGGTTCCCAGATGTTCCGCATGATGCAGAACGTCACGGAGACGTTGGCGGGACGTGCGGGGATCATCCCGATGCTCGGTCTTTCGTCAAGCGAGATCAGCGGATACAATGTCCCCCCGTTTGCTGTGGATATTACGATGCTCGGGGAGCGACTGACGACCATGCCGCGCCTGTCTCTGAACGATATTTTTGCACGCATTTACCGCGGTTCGATGCCGCGTTTGTATGAACTGGATACCGTGGATACGGAAACATATTACGAATCGTATCTGGAAACCTATCTGAGCCGCGATATCCGTGACCTTGACCAGGTCGGGGATGAAATTGCGTTCTTAAATTTCATACGCATCGTTGCCGCCCGCACCGCGACCAACGTCAATTATGAAGCACTCGCACAGGAAGCGGGTGTTTCGGCGCCGACTGCCAAGCAGTGGCTGTCCATTCTCGTTTCCAGCGGTATTGTGATCTTGATACAGCCGTATTTCAACAATGCGCTCAAACGTGTCATCAAGGCGCCGCGGATGTATATGGCGGATACCGGACTGTGTGCGTATCTGATGGGATGGGGGTCTCCCACCGTGCTTGAAAACAGCGCGATGAGCGGCGAATTTTTCGAGACGTGGGTCGTAACGGAAATTTACAAAAGCTATCTGAATGCCGGAAAACGGCCGCCTCTGTATTTTTACCGGGACAGCAACAAAAAGGAGATCGACCTGATTCTGTACCGGGACGGCGTGGTTTATCCCATCGAGATCAAAAAAGGAAGCGCACCGCAGAATGCGACAAAAAATTTCTCCGTCCTGGATCCAATTGCCAAAGAACCGACAGAGGAGGAACGCTTCGCCGGAACCGCACACCTGAAAACGGAGATCGGAGACGGTGCCGTTGTCTGTCTTTCTTCTGACTTACTTCCCATTGACCGGAAGAACTGGTATGTTCCGGCATGGCTGATATAAAAACCGAAAGGAAGTGCGATAATGTACTACACCGAACAAACAATTTTCCCCTCCGTTGACCGCTCCAACTACCGCATCCCATCCGTTGTCACGACCAAGCGCGGCACAGTGCTTGCGTTCTGCAATGACCGTATCGACACGCGCATCGACCACGCGGACGAGGCGCATCTCTGTGTCAGACGGAAAGCCGCGGGCGGGGAATGGGAGCCGGAGAAGCGGCTGTTTGCACAGCCCGGATGGTCGTGCTATATCGGCGCGGCGGTGTACGATGCCGAGACGGATACCGTCATGTGCTTTTTCACGCGCAACGCCGTTGTCATGATCGAGTTTCACGCTTATTCAAAAGAAGAACTGGACGAGATCGCGCGTCTGCGCCGGGAGCGTTCCGAGGCGGCGGGCATCGCGGACGGCACATTCCTCATGTGCTCCGACGACGACGGCGTGACGTGGTACGAGCGCCCGCTCACCGTCAACGCACAGACCGCACTGCAAACCGACGGCAAAACCGTGTACGACACCGGCTTCACCCACGGCTCCGCGGCGGGGATCCAGTTGAAATACGGCAAGTACCGGGGCAGACTGCTCTGTCCCGCACGGGTCGCCTCCGGCAGGTATTCCGATGCGGAGGGACTTTGCAAACACAGCTATAACAACGCGCTTTTCAGTGACGACCACGGCATGACATGGTCGTCTTCCGCCCCCGTCCAGCACGGCACGGGAGAGGGAACCCTTGCGGAGTGCGGCGACGGCAGAATCCTCTACAATTCCCGCGCGTACTACCGTGATGCAAAACGCTATCTTGCCGACAGCCGCGACGGCGGCGAGCACTGGGACAATTTCCGCATCGACGATTTCCTCATTGAGCAGAAAAATCTCGGCTGCAACGCATCGCTTCTGCGCGTGGAACGAAATGTACTCGGTGAGGACGCCGCACTTCTCCCGGATAATGCCGATGCCGTCACCATCTTCATCAATCCCCGCTCCGAAAATCGGGAAAACGTCTCCGCCTGTGTCAGCTTTGACGACGGCAGCACATGGAGCACCGTAAAACCGATCCACCCCGGCCTCTCTGGCTATTCGTCTCTTGCCTATTCGGAGACCGAACACCGCTTCTTCCTCCTCTACGAGCTTGGCAATGAAGACCCCTGCGATATCGGCCTGAATATCGCGGAATTTGACCTTGCATGGCTTCTCTCCAAATAAAAAAGAAAGTTTTTGAGATGAAAATAAGATGTACGAATCACTGAATGCAGTCTCCGCCGCCGTCATGCAGGAACGCTTCGGACACGATAACTTATTCGCACTCGCCACCGTCGATGAAACCGGCGCACCGCACGTCCGCACGGTAAACGGATATTATGAGAACGGAAGCATCTATGTCGTCACCAATGCCTGCTCCGGCAAAATGAAACAGCTTTCCCGCGACAGCCGCTGTGCCGTCGCCGGAGATTGGTTCACCGCAAACGGACAGGGAGAAAATCTCGGCTGGATCTGCCTGCCCGAACATAAGGCGCTTGCAGACCGCATCCGTGCCGCGTTCACGGAATGGTACGCAAACGGTCATACCGACGAGTCCGACGAAAATACCGTCATTCTGCGCATCCGCTTGACCGACGGCATCCTGTTCCACCACGGAACACGGTATGAAATTCTGTTTTCATAAAGGAAAACCTTTTTTCCTAAAGGAAAAAAATCCCAAAAAAAAGTTTTTGATATAATCCCCTTAGAGTAGACACTCAAAAACAAAAAGATTTTGAGACTACACTAAGGGGGTTATTATTGTGCCAAAAGAAAGACGACAGAACAAGAAATACAACATTGAGCAAAAACAGCAAGCAGTTGAAGCATACT
>JAFUPC010000023.1 GCA_017481495.1 Clostridia bacterium | reverse complement strand
TGACACCGTACGAGTATTATTTCGCCACCACCGCGTGACGAAAATCTCCCCTCCGCTGCGCAGCAGGGGGAGATGAAAGAATCGATTCAATTTGTAAATTCTTTTGTTTTTTAGTCTGTCTACTTGACAGGGGGCACATTAGTGTGTCTTTTCCGGGAGAATTTTATTATGCGGTATCGGGTTTTATGCTGTATGTTTTTTAATGATATACGGCTGGCACCGCATGATATATTGCTACACAAGTATGAATATCCGTGCAAATTGTAACTTTATCATTTATCATCCGCAGGATATAAATCACCATGTCATCCTGCCGGGCAGAATGCCCGTATATCATTGAAAAAAGCACGCGCAAGGCGTGCTTGTTCTGGTGGAGATGAGGGGGCTCGAACCCATGACCTCACGGATGTGAACCGTGCGCTCTGACCAACTGAGCTACACCTCCGGACGTGATACAGACCGTCATCTGTATCACATACAATATTATACCGCAGAAATCCGGATTTGTCAAGACTTTGGCGGAAATTTTCCCAAAGTCATCACATCATGTCCGGTCAGTCGAGTTCTTCCAGACAGGAACGGATGAGGTCGCGCGCTTTGGCGATGTCCTTGGTCTGCTGCTCACCCGAAATTTCGCGTTCGATGATGTACGGGCCCTCATAACCGCAGGCGCGGAGTCCGCGGACGATGCCGGGGACGTTTGCCTTACCGTCGCCGAGGGCGCATTCACTGCCGAGCGAACGGCCGGTGGTCGGGTAGAAGCCGTCCTTGAAATGCGTATTGCGGACGTATTTTCCGAAGACATCGAGTGCATCGACGGTGTTTGCCTTGCCGTAGAGGATGAGGTTCGCGGTGTCGAGGTTGATGCCGAGGTTGCCCGTGCCGACCTCCTCAATGAAGCGGAGCATGGTGACGGGTGTCTCCTGTCCGGTCTCAAAGAGGAACCACTGCCCGTGCGCTTTCAACTCGTTTGCGATGTCCGCAATGGCATCGGCAATAGGACGGAAATCCGGGCTGTTCGGGTCTT
Source organism: Clostridia bacterium (assembly GCA_017481495.1). GTDB lineage: Bacteria > Bacillota > Clostridia > Oscillospirales > CAG-272 > RGIG3925. The sequence continues at coordinate 17,108 of JAFUPC010000023.1, read as the reverse complement.
CCGGCAGAAAACCGAGGTGCGTGATGACATCGGTGACACCGAGCAGACGGGCAAACGCCGCTTCTGCTTTGATCTCTCCCATGCGCTTCTCCCGGTACTGTGCCGGAACGATGCCGAGCGTGGTCGGACCCTCATAGAAGTCCCACACGCCGGGGCCGCTCCATCCTGCCCAGACCGCCGTGATGCGGATGCCGTTCTTCTCCGCCGCCGCTTTTACGGCATCTGCCGCCGCCTCACTCAGATCGCTCCCCGGCCAGACATTCAGCTGGCAGGCGTTGAGCCCGAGGGATGCGAGCCGCTCAAAATCCTTTTCCAGTACCGCAACGTCAGCACCGTAGCCGACGAGCGCACCGATTTCGTAGTTTTTCATTTTTATGATGTTCCTTTCCTTTGGGAATGTTACGGTTACATTATACCATGAATGGGCGGTTCTGTCAAGAGAAAAGAGGAACGAGCGCGGTTTTTCCAACCGCCCCAACCATCAGTTGAAAAAATTCAAGAACAGGATGTTTGACGATTCCTATCGGATATGGTATAATATAATCACGGAAGGCGCCTCCGAAATGAACAAAAAGGAGTAACCATTATGAATCTTGGCAATAAAATACGCGAACTGCGCAGAGCCGGAAACCTCACGCAAGAGCAATTGGCGGCTTCACTTCATATTTCTGCACAGGCTGTGTCGAAGTGGGAAATGGAGCTTTCTTATCCCGACATGACAATGATTCCGACACTTGCGGCGTTTTTCAAGGTTTCCCTTGATGAGCTTTTTGATTTCGACGTAAAGAATATCGACAAAGAAATCGACAGCATCCGTCTGGAATCCAATCAGTATTTTTGGAACGATTTTGAAAAAGCCGAACAGATCTTGCTCGACGGTCTGAAGCTCTATCCTGCATCTGTTCAGCTCAAAGCCGAACTGTTTGAGCTGTATACCTATCATGTTGCGCGTGGCGATGATATCGTCAACAAAGCTTTTGAACTCGGAAGTCATATTATCAGTGTGTCACAGGATGTCTTCTGTACTTGCCGCACGAAAGCGAATATGATTCATATTTACAGGTTTCTTGAAACCGAAAAAGGGCAAGATTGCTATGAGAATATAAAAAAGACCATCGAAACGCTTCCGTATATGTATCCCTATATGATACAAGACAAAATGCGTCTTTCGGCAGCCTATCTTAAGGGCGAGGAAGGAATGAACGAAGCCAAAAAGCTAAAAGATATCGAGTGGCAGGAGTTCTTCATGGCCTGCGATCAAGTGGGACATCGCTATTTTGATATAGGGGACTACCAAAACGCAATGATCCATTTTCAGGAAAGTGTGGATGTCATTGAACGGTTTATGTATCCCGACAAGCACGGCTTTGATGCCTACCCGATCGGCGGCACACACGCCAATCATGCCATGACACTTCTTGATATTGCTGCTTGTATGTTCCGTTTGGGCAACACAGACGGTATTGATGCGGTGATCGAAAAATCCAAGAATATTTATTTTAACACATACAACCGCAATCTTCGTGATTATAACAAAACCATGCGCGAAATGGTTGATTATTTTACAGAGCAATACAATAAGAAAAAGCTGAACGAATATCAACCGCTTGATCTGAGCGAAATTGAAAAGCAAATCGCCCCAAAGAAGGTATAATTTGCTTTTATGTCTATGAAAGCAGATGATCTTGCAAAGTAAGGAGCGCGAAAAGGAGTACGAGCCAAACAGTCCGTACTCCTTTTGATTTTGTTGGGCGTTCCTCTTTTGGAATGCCGTACCGTATCAACGGCACTTAAAAACGTGCCCTCTCAAGCACAACCGCTCCATCCCTCTCCACCGTCACGCACCCGCGGTGCGCCTCTCCGGTCAGAAGATTCGTATAATTTCCCGCAATCGGATACGGTTCCCCCCCCCGGTTGACACAGATGCGAATACGTTCTCCGGTTTTGGGGTCTGTGCGGACGAAGTCGAAAATTCCGTTTTGGGAAAAGAGAATCTCCGTCTCCCCGTGGGCAAAGACGGGATGGCTTCGGCGGAGGTCGGCCAAGCGGCGGTAATGGGGAAGCAGTACCGTGTCCTCCCGTCCCCATGGGTAGGGGCGGCGGTTGAAGGGGTCGCGGTAGCCCTCCATGCCGGCCTCGTCTCCGTAATAGATACACGGAATGCCGGGCAGGGTGAACTGCAGGACCGCGGCAAGGGAGACCAGCACTCTGCCGCGCGCTTTTTCGTTTTCCGTCATGCGGACAAGGGCAAGTTCGTCGTTGTCAAGGTCGCCGGCGGGTTTTGCGGCAAGGGCGGTCAGAATGCGTTCGGTGTCGTGTGTGCCGAGCAGGTTCATGAGCAGGTTGCTGCATCCCGGGGGATAGTGTTTCAATACCGTCGTCACCGCGCGGGCAAGGGCATCGGCATCACCGTCACGGACAAACGCAAGAATGCCGTCGCGGAACGGGTAATTCATCACGGCGTCGAGCTGTTCCCCGCGGAAATACTTCCGACGGCGGTCGTAGGCGATCTTGTTGGACGCATCCTCCCAGACCTCGCCGTAGATGACGGCATCCGGGTCTTCTTTTTTGACCCGCTTCCGCAAATCGTACAGAAACCGGTCATCGAGTTCATCCGCAACGTCCAGCCGCCATCCGGCGACACCGAGCGACATCCACTTGTGCAGAACGCCGTTTTCGCCGCAAATGTATTCCCGGAAGTCCGGATTGCCGGAGTACAGCGCGGGCAGAACCTTGACCCCCCACCAGCTGTCGTACTCGTCGGGATAATTCCGGAACCGATACCAGTTATAATAAGGAGAATCCTTTGACTGGTACGCGCCGACGTCGGGATATTCCCCGTACCGGTTGAAATACCGGCTGTTGTCGCCCGTGTGGTTGAACACGCCGTCGCAGATCACACGGATTCCGTACCGCTTCGCCTCCCGGAGCAGATGCGCGAATGCTTCGTCTCCGCCAAACGACGGGTCAACGGTCTCATAATCGCCCGTGTCATACTTGTGATTGGAATACGCGCGGAAGATCGGGCTCAGATACAAGATTGTCACGCCAAGCGACTGTAAATACGGCAGTTTCTCCGCGACTCCCCACAGATTTCCGCCGAAAAACTCGTTGTTTTTCACCTCGCCCCCGGGACATTTCGCGTGCTGAGGGATACCATTGTACCAATCCTCGTTGTAAACAGCATCCGCACGGCGGGGGATGAGATGAGGGCGGCACTCCCGGGCAAACCGGTCAACGAAAATATGGTACATGATTCCGCCTGCCAGGCTGTCGGGGGTACGGAAATCCGCCGTTGTGACCGTCCACTGGAATGCGTGGACATCCTCGTCCTTCCATTTATAAACGGGCGCAAAACCGTCCGACTCCTTTGCGTAGATGAGGTGCCCTTTGGCGGTATCAAATTCAAAGCGGAAGTAGAACAGCCCGCAGGGCTTTCTGCCGGGCAGAATGCCGGTTTGTCCGCCGGACGTATCTTTTATACAGATGTCGCCCGCGTTCACGGAAACGTGCCATGTCCGGCTTGTCAGACAGTTCTGCTGTCCGTCTGCCGGTTCTTCTTCTGTCATTGGAAGCCAAAGCACCTCCCCGTCGTCATCGCGGAACAGGCGTATTTTCCCGTTTTCTGCCGCAAACGAAGCAGGGAGGGAAACGGTGAATGTCAGGTTCTCATCCGCGCGGCAGACAGTGCGGGAAAGCGGGGTTCCGTTTTCGTTCCAAACGGAAAACGGGCGCGGGCGTAATTCAAAATCGTTCTGGATGTTCATAAAATCAGGATACAAACCGAAAAAACCGGAGGGGTCTCCGGCTTTTGGGATTCGGGTTCTTACTTTTTCTTTGTTGTCGTCTTCTGGTGGGGTGCTGTGATGGGCGTCATGTGCCAGATGTTCTTTGCATATTCGGTGATGGCGCGGTCGGCGGCGAAAATGCCGGCGGAAGCCGTGTTGACAAGCGACATCTTTGCCCACTTTTCGCGGTCGGCGTAGTCCTCAGTCATGCGGTCGTGGACACGGCAGTAGGATTCAAAGTCGGCCAAACACATATACGGGTCGGCAATGCCGCGGCCGATGACGAGATAATCGACGAAATCGCGGTAGGAATTGCCGTTGAAGCCAAAGGAGAACGCATCAACCGTCTTTTTCAGCTTTTCGTTTGCGACATAATAGGATGCCGCGTTATAGCCGTGCCGCCACAGATCCTCGACCTCCGGGGTCGTCAGACCGAACAAATACATATTGTCGTCGCCCACCGCATCGTGGATCTCGACGTTGGCTCCGTCCAGCGTACCGACAGTGACGGCGCCGTTGATCATCAGCTTCATGCAGCCCGTGCCGGATGCTTCCTTGCCCGCAAGGGAGATCTGTTCGGAGATGTCCGCGGACGGGATGAGGACTTCCGCCATCGAGACATTGTAGTCCTCCATGAAGACCACGCGCAGCTTTTCGCGGATGCGCGGATCGCGCTCGATCTCGGCGGACAGGTCGCAGATCATCTTGATGGTGCGCTTTGCCATGTCGTAGCCGGGCGCGGCCTTTGCACCGAAGATGAACGTCTGGGGCGTGATGTCGAGATTCGGGTTTTCGCGCAGTTCGTTGTACAGGCTGATGATGCGCAGGGCGTTGAGCAGCTGGCGCTTGTACTCATGAAGCCGCTTGACCTGCACGTCATAAATGGAATCGGGATCGATTCTGATTCCGGTGCGCTGTGCGACATAATCGGAGAAGCGCGCTTTGTTGTCCCGCTTGATGGAAAGGATCTGCTCCTGCACGCCTTTATCGTCCTTGTATGCAAGGAGACGGGACAGTGTTTCGGGCTGTTTGTGGTAGTCTGTGCCAATGAGATTGTCAAGCAGATTCGTCAGACCGGGATTCGAATAGCACAGCCATCTGCGGTGCGCGATGCCGTTGGTGACGTTTGTGAACTTGCCGGGGGTGTATTTATAGAAATCGTGGAAGACGGTCTTCGTCAGGATGTCGGAATGCAGCTTCGACACGCCGTTTACGGTATGGGATGCGGCGACAGACAGGTTCGCCATGCGGACAGCACCGTAGCCGACGATCGCCATGCGGGAAATGCGGTCCCAGTCGCCGGGATAACACCGCCACAGGTCGGCGCAGAGACGGCGGTTGATCTCACACACGATGGTGTGGATGCGCGGCAGTTTGAGCGCAAACAGGTCTTCGTTCCACGTTTCCAGCGCTTCCGGCATGACGGTGTGGTTCGTATAGGTGACGGTGCGCGTGACGACGTCCCACGCCTGTTCCCAGGAATAGCTGTGAACGTCCATCAGAAGCCGCATCAGCTCCGGAATGACCAGTGCCGGGTGCGTGTCGTTGATGTGGATGGCGACCTTGTCGGCGAAGTTCCACAGGGAACCGTAGCGGCGCAGGTGGTCTGAAATGATGGATTGTAAGGATGCGGAAACCAGGAAATACTGCTGGGACAGGCGGAGCAGCTTGCCCTCGGTGTGGTTGTCGGAGGGGTAAAGGACCTTGGAAATGATCTCCGCGTTGGTGTTCTGCTCCATTGCCTGCATATAGGCGCCCTGGGAGAACAGGTTCATGTTGAAGCTGGATGTGCTCTTTGCCTTCCACAGGCGCAGAACGTTGACCGCTTCGCAGTCCGCGCCGGAGATCATCATGTCATAGGGGACAGCCTGGATCTCTTCGTAGTTGTCGTGGACGATGTCGCATCTGCCGTCCTTCCAGGTCTCCTTGATGTGACCGCCGAAACGCACGGTGCAGGTCTTGTCGGTTCTTGGCACGAGAACGACATCGCCGCCGGGCAGCCAGTTGTCGGGCAGTTCGATCTGCTGACCGTCCACAAGCTTCTGCCGGAACAGGCCGTATTCGTAGAGGATGGAAAATCCGGTCGCCGGATAATTGAGCGTGGTCGCCGCGTCCATGAAGCACGCCGCAAGCCGTCCGAGACCGCCGTTGCCAAGCCCGGGGTCGGGTTCGTATTCATAGATGTCATCAAGGGAGAAGCCGATTTCCCCCAGCACTTCCCGGTAGGTGTCGGCAAGACCGAGATTGCCGAGATTGTTGCGCAGAGAGCGGCCAACGAGAAATTCCATGCACATATAGTACAGGGTCTTGCCGGACTGCCGTTTGACTTCTTCTTTATAATCGGAGCGCTTCTGGGAGAGAATGTCCTTTACGCACAGCATAACCGCGCGGTACACCTGCTCCTCGTTTGCTTCCTCCATCGTCACGCCGAAGTACCGGGACAGCTTCGATGCCAGCGCCTCGCGGACGGTCTCTTTCGTAAATTCTGTATTCATATCGGGTGTATTCCTTTTTATATAAATTTCAACATCTTATATTATACCACAAACTGCGCCCGCGGTCAAGATGGAGGACAACCTGTTTCTTTGAATTTTTAGTGAATTCTGCTATTTTATTTGCAAAGGGGTTTGGATATTTACGGAAATTGGTGGTTTTTTTGCAAAGAAAAGTACAGCGGCACACCATCCCCCGGTATGCCGCCGCTTGATTGCAATTACAAATTCTGATACATCTCCAGATACTTCTTCGCCGAAACAGCCCAGGAGAAGTCCATGTTCATCGCGTTGTCGCGCAGGGTCTCCCACTGTTCGGGGTCGTCGTAGAGGTCGATGGCGCGCAGGCACGCATCGAGCATATCGAGTGCATCGTAGGTGCAGAACGTGATGCCGTTGCCCTCTCCGGTTTCCGGGTTGTAGGCGTGGATGGTATCGTACAGGCCGCCGACTTCTCTTACGATCGGTACGGTGCCGTAGCGGGATGCGATCATCTGCGCAAGGCCGCACGGTTCGCTCTTGGAGGGCATCAGGAAAATATCCGCGCCCGCGTAGATCTGCTTGGAAATATCCTTGTTGTACGCAAGCAGGATGCTGACCTTTTCGGGATACCGTTTCTGCAGGTTCTCAAAGAACACCTCCAGCTCGCTCTCGCCCGTTCCGAGCAGAACGAACTGCACATCGCGCGTCAGGAGCTTTTCAATGGCGTATTTGACCAGATCAAAGCCCTTGTGCGATGCCAGACGCGACACCATCGCGATAACGGGCGTATCCGGGGATTCCGGCAGGCTGAATTGCTTCTGCAGCTCCGCCTTGTTTGCCGCTTTGCCTTCTGCGACCGTTTCCGCCGTGTAATTTTCAAAGATGACAGGGTCGGTCTCGGGATTGTAATAATCGACGTCGATGCCGTTGACGATGCCCATGACCTTGCCCGAATACATCCGCAGGATATGCTGAAGACCCGATGCGAAATAATCCATCTGGATCTCTTCTGCGTACCGCTGGGAAACCGTCGTTAATTTGTCACAGCAGACAATGGCCCCCTTGGTCAGGTTGATCATGCCGTTGTACTCGACGATCGAATGTTCATAATCAGACAGACCGAAGACATCGCCGAGAATGTTCATATCGTAGATGCCCTGGTAGTCGATGTTGTGGATGGTATAAACGGTGCGGATTTCTCTGTATTCCTTCATCCAGTTGTACTTGGTGCGCAGATAGATGACGGTAAGCGCGCTCTGCCAGTCGTGCGCGTGCAGAACATCCGGGAAGAAGCCGATCTTCGGCAGCATTTCCATGACCGCCATGGAGAAGAACGCAAACCGTTCTCCGTCGTCGAAGTTTCCGTACAGACTGCCGCGCGAGAAATAATACTGGTTGTCGATGAAGTAATATGTCACGCCGTCCAGGTCATAGCTGTACAGCCCGCAGTACTGGTTTCTCCACGAAAGCTGTACGAAAAATTCCGTGACTTTTTCCATCTTTCCGCGGTATTTTTCACCGATGGACTGGTAGAGGGGCAGAACGACTCGGATGTCAAGGTCGTCTCCCTTTTCCCGCTTGAGCGCCGCCGGCAGCGAGCCGAGGACGTCCGCAAGTCCGCCCGTCGATGCGAACGGAAGCGCTTCCGCGCCGACAAATAAGAGTTTCATTTGGTACCTCCCTGAAAAGTTCTTTTGGCTATCTCGTACTCGTAAAAAAATATAGTGCGAAGCCGAAAAAAGTTCTTTTTGCGGAGTTCATTGTCGAAGCACAATGAACCCTGACTTTTCTCTTTCAAGAAAAAGTAAGTTAGAGCATTTGATTCTTTCCGATGTAGTACGGCTTGGACGGGTGTCCGGAGAGGACGTTGCCGTCGCGGATGACGGTGTTCTTGTCAGAGATGACGCAGTTCATGAAGACGTTCTCGCCGACAACGGTGTCCTGGAACAGGATGCAGTTCTTGACGACAGCGCCGCGTCCGATCTTGACACCGCGGAAGAGGATGCAGTTCTCAACCGTGCCGTCGATGGTACAGCCGTCAGCGATCAGGGAATTCTTGGCAGCAGAGCCGTCGGTGTAGCGAGTCGGTGCGGAATTGCGCACCTTGGTGAGGATCGGTCTCTGGGCGATGCCGAACAGTGCTTCGCGGAACACGGTGTTTTTGATGAGCTCCATGCTGGTCGCGTAGTAGTCTTCCATCGAGGAAATGGTCGCAAACGCGCCGTCGTAGCGGTAGATGCGGTAATTGCGCTCGTTCTTGTTGCGCATCATGACGTCACGGGTCAGGCTGGTGAAGCCGTGCGCGATCGCCTCCTGCACGACATTCTGCAAATAGGAGGTATTAATGACGGTGATGTTCAGTGCGACATCCTGCTCGCCTTCCGCATATTTCGGGTTCATGGCAAGGTCGGTGATCTTGCCGTTTTCATCAGCGGTGACGATGGTGGCGGTATCGCTGAGCGGGCCGCAGAGGGTCTGGCGCTTGACCATCATCGTAATGTCCGCGTTGTTCTTGATATGATCGCGGAGCAGGTCGTCAAGGTCGATATTGCAGATGCCGTCGCAGTCTGCCATGATGACATAATCTTCCTTGATATGGGAAATGCTGGCGGCGATGCCCATTAAGGATTCCAGTCTGGAATGTGCGCCGCCCGTATAATTCTGGTTATAGCGCACATTGGGCGGGAGCACCTTGATACCGCCGGAACGGCGCGCAAGATCCCAGTCCTTACCGGAACCGATGTGGTCCATCAGGGACTGATAATTGTACTGTGTGACAACACGGACGTCCGTAATGCCGGAATTGACCATATTGGACAGTGTGAAGTCGATAAGTCTGTATCTGCATCCGAACGGGACGGAGCCGATGGTACGGCTGCGGGTCAGCTCGGGGATGTTTCTCTCGTGCAGGTTTGCGAAAATAATACCGATGGCGTTCATATCAGTCGTTGCCTCCGTTTTTCAGTTCTTCCAGCTTCGCCTCATTGACCATTTCGCCCGCGGCGATGACCATGCCTGCCGGCACACGGAGCTTGGTACCGACGACCGCGATCTTTGCGCCGTCATTCTTTTCTCCGACGACAGCACCGGCACAGATGGTGGTATCCGCATCGATGATGGAATACTCGACTCTGGCTCCTGCCTCGATTCTGGTACCGCTCATGATGACGGAATCCCGCACGACAGCACCCGGCGCGACATACACGCCGTCAAAGAGGACGGAATTTTCGACATATCCGTGAATCTCACAGCCCTCGCTCATCATGGAGCCTGTGATTCTGGCATCCTCACCGACAAACTGCGGCGGGCGCGCGGAAGTACGGGAGAAAATTCTCCAGTTCTTATCGTACAGGTCAAACGAAGGCTTCTCGCCGAGCAAGTCCATATTGGCTTCCCACAGCGATGCGATGGTTCCGACGTCCTTCCAGTATCCCGCAAAAGGATATGCATACATTGCCCGTCCGTCGTCGAGCATTTTCGGGATGATATTCTTGCCGAAGTCCTTCTGGGAAGACTTGTCCGCCTCATCTGCGATGAGATATTCGCGAAGCAGCTTTGCATTGAATATGTAGATACCCATCGAAGCCTTTGTGGATTTCGGTTTCTTCGGCTTCTCCTCGAACTCATAGATCTTGCCGTTCTCGTCCGTATTCATGATACCGAATCTGCTCGCTTCCGACAGCGGCACTTCCAGGACGGAAATGGTACAATCCGCATTCATCTTCTTATGGTAATCGAGCATTGCGGCATAATCCATCTTATAGATATGGTCGCCCGACAGGATGAGGACATAATCGGGGTCATACCGGTCGATGAAGTTCAGGTTCTGATAAATGGCGTTTGCGGTACCGGAATACCAGTCCGCGCCCTTCTTGCCCTGATACGGCGGGAGCACCATGACACCACCTCTGCTGCGGTCAAGGTCCCACGGCTGTCCGTTTCCGATATACTCATTGAGCACCAGCGGCTGATACTGTGTCAGGACACCGACCGTATCGAGTCCCGAATTGATGCAGTTGGACAGCGGAAAATCAATAATGCGGTACTTACCGCCGAACTGAACTGCCGGTTTGGCTGTCGTCTCCGTCAGCGTGTACAATCTGCTGCCCTGCCCTCCGGCAAGCAGCATGACGACACATTCTTTTTTCTGGAACATAGAAATGTTTCCTCCTTCTATATCATCGCGTTCTGCGCAGCAAAACGTAATTATTTTTTTGTTTTTCCCCCATTCGGGGAGGTAATACTGTCAACTTAAGGGACGGGGCACCTCGTATCGTGTAGGGGCGTCCCGGTTTCGCGAAGTGAAACCCTCATGCCGACCGGTGATTTGAAAATCTTTCGCACCATTGAAAGATTTATCATATGTCACCCTTATGCTGCCAACATCACCCAAAGGGACACCTCTGCACGATACACCGCCATTCGCAAAACGGTGAATTACTTCTTCCTCTTTTTCTTATACGGTGCCAGAATAACGGCAGACATCCCCGGGAGGGTAATGGTGATCTGTTTTTTAATCTCACTGCCGTCGGGGGCAAGGACAGGTTCTGCATTCAGGACGCCGTCGTTGCGGGTGCCTTCTCCGCCCCAGGCGGTATCGTCTGTGGAGAAAAGTTCTTCGTAGGCAAGCGGTGCGCCGGCGGGGAGTGCGAGGGGATAATTCTCTCTTGGCACAGGGGAGAAATTGACTGCGACAAGAAGCGGATTTCCCGCTCTGTCGTAGCGGATATAGGAGATCGTATTGGTACTATATTCCTCCGCGCCGATCCAGCGGTAGCCTGCCCATGAGAAATCGTCCTCCCACAGCTCCCGCCGTTCAAGGTACAGATGATTGAGCGCCTTTGCAAAATCCTGCATCTTTTTATGCTTCTCATAATCGAGCATGAACCACTCAAGCTGATTCTCGTAGTCCCATTCGCGGAACGGGGCGTATTCACAGCCCATGAACGTCATCTTTTTGCCCGGCTGGGTATACATATACGCAAGGAACGCGCGCATTCCGGCAAACTTTTCCTCATATTCGCCGAACATTTTATCGAGTAAGGATTTCTTTCCGTGGACGACCTCATCGTGGGACACGGGGAGAATATAATTTTCGGAAAACGCGTACATGAGCGGGAACGTGAGACGTTCGTGCTTGCCTTTGCGGTACAGCGGGTCTGTTTCCACATAATCGAACAGGTCGTTTGCCCAGCCCATGTTCCACTTGAAATTGAAGCCGAGTCCGCCCATATCGACGGGTTTGGTAATCATCGGCCAGTCGGAGGACTCTTCCGCAATCATCAGGGCATCGGGGAATTCGGAGAACAGCTTGGTGTTCAGCTTGCGGAAAAACGCTTCTGCGGCGAGGTTGATGTTGGAGCCGTCGGGATTGGGATTCCACTCACCGGGACGGCGGTCAAAATCAAGATACAGCATTGCCGCGACCGCGTCACAGCGCAGACCGTCCACATGGTATTCGCGCAGCCAGAACATGGCGTTGGAAACAAGGAACGACTGCACCTCGGGACGGCCGAGGTCAAAGCACCGTGTTCCCCAGCCCTCATGCTCCATCCGGTCTTTTCCTTGATACTCGTAACACGGCGTTCCGTCGAACTCGTACAGTCCGTGCTCGTCCTTCGGAAAGTGCGCCGGAACCCAGTCAAGGATAACGCCGATCCCCGCGGTATGGCACGCATCGACGAAATATTTGAAATCCTCCGGTGTGCCGAAACGGGAGGTCGGTGCATAATAGGAACACACCTGATACCCCCACGACCCGTCAAACGGATGCTCCATGATGGGCAGAAGCTCCACATGGGTGTATCCCATCTCCTTTACATACGGGACAAGCACCTCTGCAATCTCGCGGTAATTGAGATATGCCGCGGGATTTTCTTTCGTCGTCATGCCCTCACGGGTGCGGAACGAACCGAGATGCACCTCATAAATGTTCATCGGTGCGGGATAGAACGCGCGCTCCGACCTCAGAGCCGTTCTCCGTTTTTTCGGCTGGGAAACCGCTGACAGCTCCGTTCCCGTTGTCATCGGCAAATTTGCCGTCGGCAAATCTGCATTCGCTTCCTTTTTGGCCGGTCTGGTGGGCGAAAAAATTCTTCTTCTGTGCGCGCGCCAGCTGCGGTCGTGCCACTCGAATTTCGGGGGAATATACAGAATGGATGCTGTGTTCTGCAGACTCTCGGAATAAATGCCGTAAGGGTCGGCTTTCAGGTGAACGCCGTTGTCACCCGTGATGCGATATTTGTAGCGTTTTCCCTCCCACCGGTCATCGGGGGATGTGGAATCCTGCTTTTTATCGGCGGCGGGCAGGGTCACGGTACATTCCCAGACACCCGCCTCTGTGACACGGGTCATTGGATACGCCGCTGTCGTTCTTCCCCAGTCATTGAAGTCGCCGACAAGCTCCACGCAGTGCGCGCGCGGTGCCCATGTGCGGAAAGTCCAGTACCTCTGTGTTTTCTCCTCTGTATAATGGGCACCCAGATAATCGTAAGCGTAGGTCGTTGTTCCCTGATGGAAATAATACGCCGCTAAATCGTCTGTGTGGATATTATTCTGTTGTTTTTCTGACGGCATCTGCTCGTCTCCTTTCCGCTGACACACTCCCAAATGGGCGTGTCGGATCTCTCTATCTATTATTATATCTCAAATGCGCCGATTTTGCAAGAGGATTTTGGCGATTCTTTTGAATTTTACATCCAATGTTCGGTCATAATCATCAAAAGACGACAGTAGAATTTGTATAATATGACGAAAATGCAGTTTTCGTCAGGAAAGCACAAAAAAATACCGCAGACCCTCCTCCGCGGTATTTTCAGTATGTTCAGAAAAGACTGCCGTCCCACACCGGCATCTCCACAAGATATTCCTCCTCTACTGCCGGAACGTAATACCGTCCGTAGCGGTGAAGATCTCCCACTTCCATCTCCGGAAGTTCGACCCGGAAGCAGTAATACGGCATATAATATTCGTTTCCCGCACTGAACCGGTAGACGATATCCACCGTTTCCACGCGGTCTTCGGTCGGTGCGGGAATGTCGTCGTATACGGTTGTGATAAAATTCCCCGCAAGCAGAAGTTCCATCGCTTCCTCCCATGAAATGACGGGATAATCTCCTGCTTTCTGTGACAGGTCTTCATTGTGGAGAACGATTAAGGGAAGACTGCCGTCATATCCGGTGAAAAAGGTAACACTTTGGAATTCGCAGGCAACAATCTGCTGTGAAACGTCACCGCCGCCCTCATAAAACGAAATGTCGTAGTGTTGTTCCCCGTTGAAATCATAAAATCCGCCCATGATGTTCGGAATCGGCTGATCCATGTCAAGCAACTCCGCATACGTTTCCCGCAGATACCCGGCGGCGGAAAGAATCTCCTCGTAGGTGCCGCAGTTTGCTCCGTGTGTGGGGACGTTGTACCCCTCAGACAGAACGAGCGCCGGTTCAAACGTGATTCTTGCGGTCATCATCGAATCCAACCATATTTCGATTCCGTCGGCGTACAGCATCAGACTGGATGTCCTTTCCTGCGGTGCCACGGTATAGGTCCCCTCCTCCAGTCCGAGCCTTCCGGCAAGTTCCAGCAGATAGGTCTCCATCATGGTTTGCTGTTCTTCTTCCGTGCGGTCGCTGTATTTTACGTTGCGGTACACGGGAAGCGTGGAAAGCGCCGTCTCCGTCGTCCACGGTGCGCCGTTGACATATTCGGAAATGTCGTATGCCAAATCCGCTTCAAAGCCGCCCGGTGCATTGGGTTCCGCCACGGACAACAGGGGCAGACCGGTTTCGGGATGCACCCGGACAGCCGGCGCCACCGTCCCACCGAAAACCCCGGCAGCATGAAGCGCACCAATCACCACCGCGGCGGTCGTCGCGGCGGCACCGAGTCTCCGCAAATGCGCCCCGACAGAGCTTCCCCGCGCCGCATCCTCGATGTATCGGGCATCAATGTCCCCGAACAGCACGAGCAGTTCTTCTCCTCTCATATGGAAATCCCCTCCTTTTCCAGTGTTTCCCGCAGTTTTTCGCGGCAGCGGAACAGCACGCTTTTCACCTTTCCGGGTGTCATAGCATACCGTGCGGCGATGGCGGCAACGGAATCGAGATACCAGTACCGTCGCAGAAAAATCTTCCGCTTTTCCGCATCCAGCTCCCCCAGAAACGCATTAACGGCATCCCGTAGTACCAGCACATCTGCGCGGCATTCCATGTCGTCCGGAGACGGAATGCATTGCTCCAGCTCCGCGCTGATCGTCACAAGGTACGCATCCCGTTTCAGGCGGTGCTCCTTTTTGCAGACATTCAGCGATACGTGTCTTGTGATGCGGGCAAGAAAAGCATACAGATATGTAAACGGCTCATGCGGCGGAATGGAATTCCATGCGGCAAGATAGGTGTCGTTTTCGCACTCCTCCGCCGTTCTTCTGTCATGCACAATGTCAAACGATAACTTTTGCAGGCGTTTTCCGTATTTCCCCGCGGTCTCTCCGATGGCACATTCCTTGCGCGCAAGATACAGCGCAACGATCCGGCTGTCCTCCATCTGAAATCTCTCCTCTCTGTTCTGCGTTTACAAAAACGGTCTTCACTGATATAAGCATCTGTTTTCCGCCGCAGGTTTCACATTTCCGGAAATTTTTGCAAAGAAAAACGGCACCCGAGGCGGTTTTTTACCGGATGCCGTTGTTTTTTCTGTCAGAGAACGGTTTCCTGCCGGATCATTCCGTGTCCCGAACACGTCCGAACAGAAATCAATTATCGTTGGAACGATAGAACTCCATCGTCTCCTCCATTGCTTTCTGGGCGGATTTCTCCTTGGATTCCCAGACGGTGGAGAAGCTCTTGCCGCTGGTGACGAGCGTTTCGAGAGAAGAACGGAGGGAGCCCCAGTCGAAGACGAAGCCGAGGTCGTAACGCTTGGTGGAGAAGATGATGTCGAGCATATCGCCGGATTCATCGTCGCGCGCCATCTTGGTGTAGAGGTTGAGGTCGTAGTATGCTTCCGTGACGGTGTCGCGGGACTCATATGCGAGTGCTTCCAGCAGGTACGAGGTCATGTCGAGCTTCGCGTTGGTCGTCGGGACACAGATACCGGGGCAGACGTGGGTCGCGATGAGGTGGTAGTAGTCCTCCTGCTGTTCATCAAACAGCGGGTAGGGCAGAATGCCGAAGTCGTGCTCCATGTTGCGGTAGTACACGATATCGTAAATGGAGCCGGGGCGGAACAGGTTGCGGTTTTCCATGAAGACCTTGTCAAGCGTCGTCCAGGTGTTGGAGCACTTGGATGCCCAGAGCATCGTATCGGTATCGGAGAAGAATTCCACCAGGCTGTCGCAGACGTCAAAGGTGCGCTCGGACTCGACCGTGAAATAAGGCTCGCCGTTTTCGTCCAGCGTGACGAAGTTGTTGCCGCAGGTGAAGTAGAACAGGAACATCATGCCGCTGTCGCTGAGCAGACCGAACTGGTCGTTTTCGTCGCGCACGCCGTCACCGTTCAAGTCCTTGGCAACGGACTTGCCCAGTTCATACATGACATCCATCGTCCAGGTCTTGTTGCGCGCCATTTCATAGACATCGGGAATGTCGTTGTTGGTCGCGACCTGCTTGTTGAAGTAGACGCAGTAGTTCAGCTCTTCATCGTAAACGGAGATGTCGCCGGTCATGACGTAGATTCTGTCATAAATGGCAAGGTCGCGCTGGATTGCCTGATCCCACCAGGATTCGTCCATCGAGATATAGTCAAGGTCGTACCAGTTTAAGAACATCCCCTCCATTGCCATCGACATGGCATCGTTGATGTACAGCTCCATGATGTCAAAGTCGTCGGAGCCGGCGGTGATGGAGTTGCGTGCCGTCACCTTCGGGGTTTTGTCGTTGGTGACTTCGATGACGCAGTTATAACGCTCCTCAATGAGCATATTGCGCTTGTGGATGGCATCGTTGACCAGCTCTCCGGCGGATGCTTCGTCATAGTAGAAGTCATACTGCTTGATGCAGTCCACGCCGGTCTCGTAACCGAGAATGCGCAGGCTCTCGCCGTTAAAATCCTTTTCGGGCAGGTTAAGTGCGGGGCGGTCATCGGTGGAGACAGTGGTTTCTGCTGCGGTTTCTGCGGCATCGCCGGATGTCGGCGCAGTGTCGGTCGATATAGTCGTGCCATCACCGGAACCGCACGAAACAGCGGCGGCGGCGAGAGCACAGAGCAGCAGCATAGAAGCGATTGTGGTTTTGCGTGTCATGATAAAAAGTTCTCCTTATTGTTTTCGTTTACATATGTTCCGTGCGTGCAAGAATATCGTCCTGTACCGCGCGGTCAAGTTTGGTATAATAAGCCGAGAAGCCGGATACGCGGACGACGAGCGAATCGTATTCCGCGGGATTTGCCTGCGCATCGCGCAGGGTGTCCTTGGAAACGCAGTTGATCTGCAGCTCCTGCCCGCCCATTAAGAAGTACGAGCGGATGACCGCACCCAGCTTTGCGCGTTTTTCGGCATCCCGGAACATATTCGGGGTATATTTCTGGTTGACGACCGTTCCGCAGGCAACGCGGGTATAGTCGGGTTTACACAGAGACAGTGCCGCTGCCGTCGGGCCGGAGCGGTCCATACCGTGCATCGGGGAAGCCGCATCGGAGACAGGCATTCCGCGTCCTCTGCCGTCGGGCGTTGCACCGACCTCCCGTCCCGCGCCGATGTTCTGCGTGTTGGAGGCGATGGCGATATAGTACCGTCCGCCGTCCGGAAGACGGCAGCTGTCAAAGAGATCCGCCTGCACATCGACGAACCACACCGCGTATTTGTCGGCAAGAGCGTCGTCGTTACCGTATTTCGGCGCATCTATTAACATCC
>JAFUPC010000022.1 GCA_017481495.1 Clostridia bacterium | reverse complement strand
TCTTTTCAAGAAATTCCCGTTTGTGCGTTTTTACTTCTTTTAATTCGTCGTGTATGAACGACAGACTCAGTTGTTTGTTCATGACTTTAGTATAGCATTATTTTGTGAAGATTTCTACCGTTTTTTGTGCGGTGATGCCTTTATTGTTATACCGACACTGAAACATCTGCAGAAATAACAACACTTCCAACCAACGATGAAATTCCAACATATGTATATCCTTTATCAGACGGGCGATACTTGTATTTTTTAAGAGATAATCAAAATGCCTTCATGCAACTGCGCGTAGAAGATGGAAGCATTGTTTCGGAAACAGTTCTTCCGGATGCTTTATCCAACTTGAATAATGTCAATATCTATATATCAGAGGTCGATTACTTTCGGATTTTTCTTTGGTATCGTGATGAGTTGTATTGTTATGATGAGACATTTACCCCATCGGTTTATGCAACAGAATTTTTGTTTGATTCTTTGTATGATTGCGGAAATGACATTTATCTTTTGGGTAACAAGTCGGATTCCCTTTATCGCTTCGATTTGAAGAACAACAGTATCCTGCCATGCACAATAATCGACAATGGTTCTGTATATGATTTCTGTTATACCTCTGATGGATATTTGTATTTCATGGACAGTATCGGAATATATTGTTGGCAGGATTCGACATTGAAATCTATTTTAAGTTGGCAATCGCTCGCATATCCTGATTATAAAAATCTGACATTTAAACACATCTGGATTATTGATGAAACGACAATTTTCATTCAACCGCAATCCGATTTTGGTACATGGGAAGCAGGTGCAATTTATCGCATCCGCATCCGGGCGACAGATAACACCGACAAAAGAAAGACAATCGTTTTAGAAAGTTTGATGTCAAATATGAATTCTTGGTTGGATGCAGCGATTACGGAATTCAACCAAACAAATGAATTCTATCAAGTACAAATTCGGTATACTGAAACCAGAAATCTTGATTATGATGCATATTTGAAAAGTCTTTTCCTTTCAGATGAGTCGCCCGATATCCTTATAGCACCGTTGATCTATACACAACCGTATATGGATAAAGATTTTTTCCTTGATATATCTTCTAATATCGGAGAATGTTTACTTGGCATCGTGAAAGAAGCATATACTGTAAACGAGGGGCTGTATTCTGTACCGCTTTCTTTTTCCTTACACACATTCACTGCGGTGAAAGATACGATAGAAGACAGACTGTCATGGGATGCACTTTACAATATCATTGATCAACTGAAAACAGATGAAGCTTTGTTGTCAAACCGAGCAGATATAGACTTTATTTATCGGAATACTATTATGGAATTTTTTGATAAAGAAAGTCAAACAGCTTCTTACAATACAGATGCTTTTCGCAATATTATGACTTGCCTTGCGGATCTGGAAAATTATCTTGATGAGAGTGCAGGTTATTTTACACAATATCCTGCATATCAAACAGTTAACGGTACTTTTCCTTATTGTGTAACTTCCTTGCAGACACAGAATGACCTCCGAAATGGTTCATTGAAATTGTTGTCTACAATCATATCAGATATGCAGGCATTTTCATCGTTGAAATTGTTGTATGGAAATCAGTCATACATATTATGCGGATACCCTTCTACAAAAGGATATGGCGTTTCTGTTTCATCGAATCGACTACTTCATGTTTTATCGTCAACGGAATCTCCTGATGGATGTACCCAAATTATTCAATTTCTTTTAAGTGACGAGCAACAAACGAAATCCGCATTGACTTTGGACGCACTCCCCGTAACAGAATCCGCGTTTTCTTCTGTTTTACAGACTTATACATATACTGTATATTCAAATGAAATTTTGGATATGATGGAAAAAATTTTCTCCCCCCAGAATCTTATTTTATTTCCAATCACTGCCCACGATATTTCTGTTCCGGATTATGTGTATTCTCATCCAGAAGACAGTATTCTTGTAGAACTGACATTGGATGAACAATCGGAAATCTTATCATTTCTTGATGGTTGTACATCAAAAGCCAATGCGAACAGTATATTAAAATCCATCATTGATGAGGAATTATCATATTGGCGAGAAGATATCAGAACCTTGGAAGAAACAACCAAAATCATTCAATCTCGCGTTTGGATATATCTCAACGAATGATATAAAGAAAAAAATGTGAACTTTCCTGTAAATTTTTGTAAGGATATTGCATTTTGGCAAAAAAAATGATATAATAGTATAGACCACCGAAATTATAAATAAGGAGTACATCACAATGACCAGATATGAATCCGCAAAAGCGATGTATGCGGCATACGGTGTCGACACCGACGCTGCCATCGCAAAGCTGAAAAACATTCCCGTATCCCTGCACTGCTGGCAGGGTGACGACGTCATCGGTTTCGACCATGACGGCCCGCTCTCCGGCGGTATCCAGACCACCGGTAACTATCCCGGCAAGGCAAGAACGCCCGACGAGCTGATGGCGGATATGGAAAAGGCAATTTCCCTCTGCCCCGGCAAGGCAAAGCTCAACGTCCACGCCTGCTATGCCATCTTTGAGGACGGCGAGTATGTCGACCGCGACAAGCTGGAGCCGAAGCACTTCGCAAAGTGGGTCGCGCTTGCAAAGAAGTACAACATGGGTATCGACTTCAACCCGACGTTCTTCTCCCATCCGATGGCTGCCAAGGACGGTCTGACCCTGTCCAGCCCAAATGAAGAGATCCGCAAGTTCTGGATCGCACACGGCAAGGCCTGCATCCGTATTTCCGAATATTTCGCAAAGGAAACCGGCGTTCCCTGCGTTATGAACATCTGGACCGGCGACGGCTACAAGGATGTTCCCGCAGACAGAATGGGTCCGCGTATGCGCTACAAGGCATCCATCGAAGAGATCCTTTCCGAACCGTTTGACAAGAACCTTGTCAAGCCGTGCGTGGAGTCCAAGGTCTTCGGTATCGGTGTTGAAGCATACACCGCCGGCTCCGCTGAATTCACGCTGTCCTTCGCCGCTTCCCACGACTGCTGCCTGCCGCTGATGGACAACGGTCACTACCATCCGACCGAATTCGTCTCCGACAAGATTCCCGCCCTGCTCTGCTTCTATCCGGAGATCGCCCCGCACATCACGCGCGGCATCCGCTGGGACTCTGACCACGTTCTTCTGCTCGATGACGAGACGAAGGAAATGGCAAAGGAAATCGTCCGCTGCGATGCACTCGACCGCGTTTACATGGCACTGGACTACTTCGATGCTTCCATCAACCGCGTTTCCGCATGGGTCGTCGGCTTCCGCAGCTGGCAGAAGGCTCTGCTTTCCGCACTCTGCACGCCCAACGAGATGCTGAAGAAGCTCCAGGACGAAAACAAGTACACGGAGCTTATGGTCATGCAGGAAGAAATGAAGACCATGCCGTTCGGCGACATCTGGGCTGAATACTGCGCATCCTGCGGCGTCGCCGCTGATACCGCATGGTTCGACGAGATCCAGAAGTACGAGGCAGAAGTTCTCTCCAAGAGAGCATAAGTTTATTACAATCAATCCCGACAGAAGCGAGGAATTCCCTTTGCATCTGCCGGGATTTCCTTTTGGGTGAGACAGTCTCCGTCTGCGCGGAAGATCCGCCGTCTGCGCGGTTGCTTTTTCCCGGATTTTGTGGTACAATAAATACAGAACAGAAGCGCTGTGTTCCAAAACTTCCAAATCCAACGAAACGAGGACATTCCAATGACAGAACTCGGAAAACAGATCACCGCCCTGCGCCGGGAAAAGGAAATGACGCAGGAAACACTTGCCAACCTGATCGGCGTCTCGGCGCAGACCGTCTCCAAATGGGAATGCGGCACCACGATGCCGGACATCTGCTTCTGCCGGTGCTGGCGGACGTGTTCGGTGTCAGCATTGATGCGCTGTTCGGCATCGAACGCAAACCGTCCGCAGATGTCCTGCACACCGAAAAAGCGGAAGCGGCGATCGACGACCTGCTCCGCCTGATGTGGTGCGAGGGCGCACCGGAGAATGAGGTCAACCACAACATCCTGCGGATGCGGGAAAGTCTGGACGCCAATCACGCCGCCCAATCCATGTGGCTTGCGCCGAATTACACGGGCATCTACGTCGATGCCGACATCGCCGCCGTCTGCCGCCTGTCGCGGGAGGAACAGCTGAAATCGCTTGACGCCCCCGAAGCGGCGCGGTTTCTGGCATCGCTTGCAAGACCCGCAGTCCGCCGTGTCATGCAATATCAGCTTTCCAACAACGGGCGCGCGTTCACCGCGGAAACCGCCGCCGCGCGGTGCGGCATTGAAAAAGAGGAAGCAGAAGCTGCACTCGGCGCTCTCGTGCAGTTCGGCTTTACCCGTTATCAGAAGGTGGAACTGCCGGATGGAGACAAGCCGCTTGCGGTCTACTCCCTGTACGGCGAACACAAACTGATGCCGCTTGCCGTGCTGATGCGCCTTGCCGACAAACTCGCCACATGGCAGGAACAGTACCGGGGATTCAACTGTCCGTAAGAGAAACAGAATCATGTGGGACGTTTAAGAATTTGCCCCATCTTCTCAAAATAACAGGTCTGCCGTGCGGATATATGCGGCAGACCCGTTTGCGTTATGCGATTGTAAATAAAATCAGAGATTACAGTTCAATGACCTTGCCGGTCTTGGCGGATTCTTCGCACGCCATCGTGAGCTTGAGGGACTTGATGGCATCGCGGTACGGGGAACGGATCTTCGAGCAGTCGCCCGACTTGATGGCGTCGATGAACACACGATCCATGATGCCGGTCTGTTCTTCGCCGCGGTCGAGGTGTTCGACACCGTCCTTGGTATACTTGTCAAGCGTGGAGCGGAGCGCGTATTCCAGCGTGCCATCCTTGCAGTAAACAGTCATACCGTTGGTGACCTTGGAGCCGGGCTGGTTGTAGCAGCCAGTGAACAGTGTTGCAACGACGCCGTTTTTGAACTTCATGACCGCAGAGGAATAGTCGAGGTCGAGGTTGTAGCCGGGCATATTGTATTCTTCGCCAGTGATAAGACCGTTTGCACCCGCACAGTAGACGGAAGCCGGTTCGCCGAACAGGAAGCGCAGCTGGTCGAACAGGTGGATGTTCTGTTCAATGATCTGACCGCCGCAGGTCTCCTGCTGTCTCCACCACCAGACACCGGGAATGCCGCCCAGCCACGAGCCGCGGACGACAACGGGGGTGTGGTCTTCGCAGAATGCCTTCATTTCTTCGGTCAGATTCTGCCATCTGTCCTGGAAACCGACGTTGGTGAGCAGACCCTTTTCTTCCACGCGCGCGAGAATCTGTTCCGCGACGTTGATGTCAAGTGCCATCGGCTTTTCGACCTGGAACGGAATGCCGAGGTCGATGATCGCGTTCTCGATCTCACCGTGCTGGTGCGGGGGAACCGCGATGAAGATGACATCCGGCTTGATGTCGGCAAGCATCGACTTGTAGTTGTCGTAGACCTTGCCGGAGCCGTATTTGTCCGCCATTGCCTGCGCACGGGAGACATCCGTGTCGCAGAAGCCGATAAGATCGACGTCCTCCATGACAGAGAGCTTCTGATAATGCACACCGTTTCTGCCGCCGCAGCCGATGAGCGCCGCTTTTACTTTTTCCATGAGTTTGTCCTCCATGTATGTTCGGGGTCGTTATTTCACGACACCTTTTTTCAGAATTACATTTGCGTAAAGCGCAGATTCGCCGGTCTGAATGACACAGTACGCTTTCTTTGCGCGTTCGTAGAACGCAAACCGCTCGATCATTTCCGGTTCTTCATCCGTGTAAGGCTTGATGAGTTCCCGGTAGGTGTCCCAGATGGGCGTTTCCACATTGTCTCCCGGCACCTTTTCCATCAGATATACTGGCTTTGCATAAGTGTCAAGCGGGAACAGCTTCAGCATCGCTTCGAGAATCGCAGGCGCATCGTGACCGTCACAGCGGACAAGTCTCTGCCCCATCGAAGCACCGGGGAAATTGCCGTCACCAATGACGATCTCATCCCCATGTCCCATCTCCGCCATAATTTTAAGCAGATCCGGCGAAATGATCTTCGGAATCCCCATTAACATAAAGACATTCACCTCATTCCATTCATTGTTTTATTTATTTGAAAATTTTCGCTTACGGCGAAATTCAACCGCAATGCGGCTTCGCCGCATACCATTCATCATTTTCAAACCGGATCCCCGACCACAATGGTTCCGCCCTCTTCCTTTACCGGGAAGAATCGCGGATGCTCGGTCAGACGGCCGTTCGGACGGTGCAAGGTCAGCATCTTCTGCCCGTCAAAGGCAGTAAACAGCATTCCATGACCGCCGTCCCGGTCAAAGAGCGGTTTTTCAACGTGCCGCCACGGCCCCAGAACGGAGCCGGATTCGGATACGGACAACACCTGCGCGTAGGAGCCATGAATGCCGCCGATCATCGACGACCACAGCATCGCAAGCGTTCCGTCTTCCATCGTAAAGAGGAACGGCCCGTCGGTCACGAAGTCTTCGCCCGTTTTGTCCGCCCATGCGGGGTCGGAGGCGCGGAACAGCACCGTCACCTCGCCTGCGGGTGCTGTCAGATCGTCCGTCAAAGGCATTGCGTTCATCGTGCCGTCGTGGATCTGTACCCATTCGTGGCAGAAAATGATGTACGGCTTGCCGTTTTCCACCCAGAGCGTGCCGTCCAGGCATTCCCAGTCACGCGGGGTGACGGGACGGTCACAAAGCGGCTTGAACGGGCCTTCGGGTACGTCGGAGACCAGAATCTGCGTGCCGCGGCATTCGTCGGGATGCTTGAAAGAGGCAAACATATAGTATTTTCCGTTGTACTTGTGAACTTCCGGCGCCCAGTAGTCGCGGGTCGCCCAGAAACCGTCGTTTGCACGGAAAATTTCGATCGGTTCTTCAAAATGCACAAGGTCGCGGGTCTTGTGTACCAGAAATCTGGGGTATGGGGTATCGTTGCCGAAATTTCCGCACGTTCCATACATATAGTAGACACCGTTTTCGGGGTCGGGCAGAATGAATGGGTCGCGGATGAGAATATCGTTGGCTGTCAGCATGACGGTTTCCTCTTATGCGGTAAAGGTTTCTTTCAGGGTCGCACGGATGGCGCCGGGGCCTGTAATGAGCTTATGGAACAGCTTCTCCACCGTTTCGCCGAGTCCCGCTTCGTAGAGGTTGACGGCGAAGATGTTCGCGTTGGAGAGGATGGGTTCCAGTGCCTTGTGAACACAGACGGGGCAGGACTTGCCCATTTCGATGTTCGCAAGATACGGCTGAAGCTCGGAAAGCAGGGGGTCGGCGGAGATGGCAAACGGCTCACCGTTGTCGTCAATGCCCATCAGATAGCGGCACCAGCCGGCGATGACCAGCGGGATCGCTTTCAGCGTTGTGACATCCCGACCGGTCGCCAGATATGCCTTGATGGTCTCGCCGAAACGGACGGACATCTTCTGCGAGGTGTCGGTGGCGATTCTCTGCGGTGCATCGGGCATGAACGGGTTTGGCAGTCTGACCTTGACCACTTCGTCAATGAACGCCTGCGGGTCGAGAATGCCGGGGTTGAAGACGACCGGCAGACCTTCCTTATATCCGATGACATCGACCATCGCGGACAGCTCCGGATCTTTCATTTCGGCGGAGATCAGCGTGTAGCCGAGCAGACAGCCGTAAACGGCAAGCGCGGTGTGCAGGGGGTTGAGACAAGTGCAGACCTTCATCTTTTCGGTCTTGTCAACGGTCTCGCGTTCGGTGAAGATGACACCACCCTTCTCCAGTGCCGGATGGCCTGCCGGGAACTTGTCTTCGATGACCAGATACTGCGGCTTTTCTGCGTTGACAAACGGCGCGATGTAGGTGTTCTTGTCGGTAACGACGGTTTCGGTGTCGCCAAATCCCGCATCGGAGAGCATCTTTGCAACGTTCGCATCGGGGCGGGGTGTGATCTTGTCGATCATCGAGATCGGGAACGCGATCTTCGTTTCATCGTTCAGATACGCAAGGAAATCCGCATCGGCTTTTCCGTTGTCGACCCATGCCTGTGCAATGGCGGTGACAGCGGCTTTCAGCTTGTCGCCGTTGTGTGAGCAGTTGTCCATCGAAACGAGAGCCAGCGGCAGTGCGCCCGCTTTGTAACGCTTGTAGACCAGTGCCGTCAGGCGCGCAAGGAACGTCTTTGCACTGCATGGACAGTTCTGCATATCGTCTGCAACCGCGGGGGATACGGAACCGTCCGGACGGCGGATGGCGTAGCCCTTTTCGGTGATGGTAAAGGAGACCATCTGCAAAGACGGTGCGCAGAAAATTTCAGCCAGGCGCGCAAGACCGTCTTCATCAGCCTTGACCGCTTCGGCAACGGAGGCAACGACTTCCTTTTCCACATTGCCGTCGGCAAGCAGGGTCACAGACAGCGACAGATTGTCGTGCGGCGCGTAAATGCGGTCGATGATGTCAAAGTCAAAGCCTTCCGCCGCAATAACACCGCGGTCAAGCACACCGGCATCCAGAAGCTGACTGCATACCTTTGCCGGGAATGCGCGGAACAGATTGCCCGCACCGAAGTGCAGCCATGTCGGCTCCGCCTTAGTCTTTGCAACCATCGCCGCACGGTCAAACGACGGTACCTTGATCCCCGCCGCCGTAAACGCCGCCTTGTCGGCAAGCGCCTTTTCGTTTAAGTATACCATATTCATTTCCTCTTTTATAATAAATCTGCTTTGCGCTGTGTCGCCTTGTCGATGGCTTCCCACAGACCGTTGATGTAGCACGCCCCCATCGCACGGTCATACAGACCGTAACCGGGCATACAGACCTCGCCCCACAGCGTTCTGCCGTGGTCGGGACGGATGGGACCGTCGAATCCGATGTCGTACAGCGCTTTGACGATCTCGTACATATCAAACGTGCCGTCTGCGGACAGGTGCGCCGCTTCTTCAAACAGACCGGGCGCGAAGTGCTGGAGATTGCGGACGTGCGCGAAGTGAATGCGGCCTTTGCAGGAACGGATGATGTCGGGCAGGTCGTTATTCAGATCCGTGCCGAGAGAACCGGTGCAGAACGTGATGCCGTTGTAGGGATTGTCAACCGCATCGAGCATCTTGTGAATGTTTTCCTTGTTCGTGATGATGCGCGGCAGATCAAACACCGGCCATGCGGGGTCGTCGGGATGGATCGCCATTTTGATGCCGTACTTTTCGCAGGTCGGCATGATGGCTTTCAGGAAATACACCAGGTTATCGAACAGCTTGTCTGCGGTGACATCCTTGTACGCTTCAAACAGCTCCTTGACGTGTGCAAGACGTTCGGGTTCCCAGCCGGGCATGACGAAACCGTTGGAGTTGGCATCGGTCTGGTCAAAGAACACCTGCGGGTCGATGGAATCGACGACGGACTGGTCGTAGGCAAGCACAGTGGAACCGTCGTGGCGCGGCTTTGCAAGGTTCGTGCGCGTCCAGTCAAAGACGGGCATGAAGTTGTAGCATACCATGTGGATGCCCTCGTCACCGAGGTTTTCCAGGGACTTGATGTAGTTTTCGATGTACTCATCGCGCGTGGGCAGACCGATCTTGATGTCGTCGTGGATGTTGACGGACTCAATGCCGGAAATTTCCAGATTCTCCGCTTCCACCTTCGCTTTCAGCGCGGCAATTTCTTCTCTCGGCCACAGCTCGCCTGCCTGGCGGTTGTATAACGTCGTGATTACGCCCTTGACGCCGGGAATCTGGCGGATCTCGCGCAGCTTCACGGAATCATAGCCTTCACCGAACCATCTGAGTGTCATTTTCATGATTTTTTATTCTCCTTTTCCGGGGGTTGGAATTGTATTACCATTATTATATCAATTTCCGGCGAAAAAATCAACGGGTATTGCAGAATTTGTTGGAAAAAAACGCAGATTTTTCAGTCGGAAGCAGCATTTTCCGCCGGCGGACGCAGAATTGCCATCCGTTCCCGCAGCAAAACCGCAAATTCTACCTTTAAGTCTTTCGGCAGGAAAGAATCCCTGCACATTGCAAGAAACGTGTTTTCCAGAGAAACGATCCGCTTCATCATATTCAGCGCCGCCGCCCGCGGCACACCGACGGTATCGGCGAAAACCAGGAAGTCCTTTCTGCGGACATTGCGCTTTTTCCCGTTCATGGTCAGGGCAAACTGATCCTTGTCTGCGGAAACGACATTGACGCAAAGCATATCATATGCTTCCGAAAGACGGTAATATCCGCTTTGCGGCGCGGTTTCCATCAGAGAAAAATTTTTCAGATGCATATCCGAATTTCCGACCGCAAAGGAAAATACGACTCTGAAAAACAGCTCCGACAGATCAATTCCCGCCTGTACGGAATATTTTGCAATCAGCTTTGCGCACCGCTCATAGGAGCCGAGATATTTGTCCTGGGTCAGACGTCCGTCCAGCTGGCAGAAATCTTCCATTGCGGACATCCGCGGTACCTCCCCGCTTTTTTTCGGCAGTGTCCTGTCGATGCGTCTGGTGATATAAGCCAGACTGCCGTTCTGTGCGGAGATGCGTATCAGCGCAAACGGAACCACGCGGATGCCGGCGGTCTTTGCCATCTGCATCACAAGATATTCCGCTTCCGGCAGGGCAGGATATTCCGACGTCTGCGGTTTCAGAATATATCCCGTCGGATAATTCACAAGCGTCAGGCGCGGATTTTCGTCGGCTGTCAGATGGAGAGAAATTTTCTTCTGTACGCCCGGAACGGTAAATCCGCGGTGAATGCTTTCATCGGCAAGTGCCCGCAATACGTCCTCCGTCACATCCACGTCCGGAAGCGCCGTTGTTCCGAAGAACTTTTTCACACACGCGCGGTGCCATTCCTGCTTTTTTTCATATGCGGATGCCTCTTCTCGGATGGGCTTTCCGCAGCACAGACACTTCATATCCGCTCCCCCGATATGCTGACACAGCCGATCGGATCCCGGCACGCGGCAAGCAGCAGACCGAATCTGTCCCGACGGTCGATCTTCCAGTTATGACTGACGATATCCAGAAGCCATCCCTCCGGGATCAGTCCGTCAAAAAATGAAAATAGCGTCTTTGACCGATATGCTTCCGGCTGTAGGGGCAATGTCAGACTGACCGCCGTCGCATCCGTTTTTTCAAGGTACTGCCCGTCATAGAGAAACATATATCCCTCATCGGTTTCCCGCAGGGTTCCCGCAAACGTATGCCGGACATAGACATATGCGATTCTGTAACCGTCATCCATTTTCCGTTTTCTCCTCCTGTACGCAAGGCCGGTCTGCTTTTCCCGGTACCGCACACATTCCGAACATTGCCAAAGCCTGATTCACCTTATCCATCCGAACCGTCTCCTTTCCCTGTTCCAGTTCCCGGACAAAGCGAAGTCCCAGACCTGCACGGAGTGCAAATTCTTCCTGTGTCAGTCCCGCTTCCCTGCGTTTGGTTCTGATAAATTCCGCTATGATATTCATGCTTTCATTTTACACCCTTTCGGGGCTTTTGTCAATAGGTTTTGTTTGATTTATACCTTTTCGGGTATAAATCTTACTGTTTTGAATTATATTATACCCGATAAGGTATATTTCATACATCTTATATACGCTGTTTTCGTGAATTTTTTCTTTATTTCCCCAAACCCGTTGACAAACGCCCCATAATTTAGTATAATAATAAGAGAAAAATCCATATTCCGACAGAAAGAGGTACATGACATATGGCATTTTGCAGTCAATGCGGCACCCGCGTGGAAGACGATGCGCAGTTCTGCACCGCGTGCGGCGCGAAAATCGATCACGGCAATGCGGCCGCTCCCGCAGCGCCTCAGACCGAAAACAACCAACAGAACAACACCGGCGACACCGGCAGCACCTCCGGCGCAAAGAAAAACGGCTCCGGATATGAAAAATTCATCGCCTATACCGACACCACCGCTTCCTACACAAAGGAAGACCGCGAACAGAACCGCGTGGTCTCCGTCCTTTCTTATCTTCATATTCTCGTTGTCGTGCCGCTCATCGGCATGAAGGAATCCCCCTTTACGCAGTATCACGCAAAGGTCGGTCTGAATATGCTGCTCTGGCATCTCATCGCAGAATTCGGCGGCGAAATTCTGACGGGCGTTCTTGGCTGGATCCCCGTCATCGGCTGGCTCGTCTCCCTTGCGGTCACACTGCTCAATCTGGCACTCTGGGCCGTCAACATTTTCGGGATTGTCTCTGCTGCGCAGGGCAAAGCACGCGAGCTGGAAATTATGGCTCCGTTCAAAATCATCAAGTAATCACAACCGGAAAGGGATGTCCCGCGGCTGCGCTGCACGGCCATCCTTTTTTGTTTTATCGGAAATATTATACGAAAAGGAAATACAGATCATGCTGACACTAAAAAAGACAAAAGGAAAAGATTTCAGGATCCTGAACTTATCCGACCCGCAGCTGGGCGACAGCGAATGGGCGGAGGGACACAACTGCCGGTTTCTCATCCGAACGGTGAATGCGCTTGTAGAGCGGGTGCATCCGGATCTCATCACGGTGTCGGGCGACCTGTCGTGGGCAGGAAACGATGCGGCTTACGACTGTCTGGCGGACTTTCTGGACGGATTCGGCATTCCGTGGGCGCCGGTCTGGGGTAATCACGACAATCAGGGCGGGGCGGAAAACATGGATGCGGTCGCCGACCGGTATCTGTCCCATCCGCTGTGTGTCTATGAAAAAGGCGACCCCGCGCTCGGCAACGGCAATTATGTCATCGGCATTGAAGAGGACGGGCGCATCGTCTCCGCGCTCATCATGATGGACTCTCACGACCGCGCACCCTACACAAACGAAGCGGGCGAAGAACAGACCGTCTGGGCAAAGCTCTGGCCGGAGCAGATGGTCTGGTACCGGGAACAGATCACCGCCCTTGATGCGCTCGGCTGTCACGACAGCGCGATGATCATGCACATCCCGTTCTACTCCTACCGGTATGCCGCCGATGCCGCCTACAAAAAAGACATCGACCGAAAAACCGTCACCCCCGCATTGGCGGACGGGGAGGACGTCTGGAACGAAGGCTACAAGGATTCCATCGGTGTCCAGTACGAGGGCATCTGCAGCTACGAAGCAGACGATGGGGTGTTCCCGGTTGTCAAGGAACTCGGTTCCACAAAATACGTCGTTGTCGGTCACGACCACGTCAATAACTTCATGATCAACTATGAGGGCGTCAATCTGATCTATTCCCTGAAAGCGGGCAATGGCTGTTACTGGAATCCCATTCTCAACGGCGGAACGGTTCTGACCGTCGGGGAGGGCGGCATCACCGGTGCCAAGCACGAATATGTCGATGTTTCCGATATGCTGTAAAGGAGTCCTGTTATGCTGACTGTCAGAAAAACGCCCGGCAGGGATTTCCGCATTCTGAACCTGACCGACATTCATCTCCGCCGGGGCGAAATGGCGGAAAACCACCCGTACCGCCGTGTCTTTGAATACACGCTCTCGGAGCTTCTTGACCGCGTTTCCCCCGACCTCATCACCGTCACAGGCGACATCTCCTGGGCGGGCGACGATGCGGCACACGCGCTGACCGCTGACATTCTGGATGCGACGGGCATTCCGTGGGCACCCATCTGGGGCAATCACGACGTTCAGCTCGGGTATGCGTACATTGATGCGTTCGCAGACGATTTTCTTGCCCGCAAGAACTGTCTTTTTGAAAAAGGCGACCCCGCGCTCGGAAGCGGCAATTATGTCGTTGCCATTGAAGAAAACGGCGTTCCCCGCACCGCACTTTTCATGATGGATACGCACGCGGGCAGTACCTATATCGGTACCGACGGCAAAGAACACGGCACGCAGGGACGGCTGAACGATGCCCAGAT
The DNA here is from genome assembly GCA_017481495.1 of Clostridia bacterium. GTDB lineage: Bacteria > Bacillota > Clostridia > Oscillospirales > CAG-272 > RGIG3925. The sequence continues at coordinate 22,933 of JAFUPC010000022.1, read as the reverse complement.
CGCATGGTTTCGTGCCAATGCCGCCGATTTGAAATCCCGCGGCTGTACCGATGCCGCGCTGTTTGTTCACATTCCCCCGCACGTTTACGGGGAAGCCGAACGCGCGGCATTTCCCGCGTACATCGACTGGCCGAATCTCCAATATGAACGCATCTCCGACCTGCCGTTCCACAATCCCGGCTGGGAATCGGTGACAGGCGTGGAGCTGGAAAGTGTCGCCTGCCCGTGTATCGACGACGGTGTTTACACCGCACTTGCCGACTCCGTCATCGCAAAAGCCATCGTCGCAGGGCATGACCACATCAACAACTGGATCATTCCGTATCACGGCATCACACTGTGCTACGGCCTGAAAATCACGCCGTCTTCCTACTGGCGCCCGTATCTCAACGGCGGAACGGTTCTGTGTGTCACTGATGCCGGACTTACCGATATTCACCACGAATACGTCAACGCCGAACACCTCTGGCATACCTGGCACTGACAAGTTCCGCGCATAACGCGGGATCTACTGACCGCAGGTCAACTTCACATCCCCAACAGGTCGGTGAAGTTCCGGCTTCGCCGGAGTGAAGTTTGTTCTTATAGAACAAGTGAAGTTGCCCCTTTGGGGCAGTGAAGTTTGCTCCTTCGGAGCAAGTGAAAGCTACAAGAGCAAGTGACAAAAGCCCCTCTCACCGCATAAAATGATACCGTAAAAAAGACATCATTTTATCATGAGAGGAGCATTTTTTCATGTACGCCACACGACCTTATCAGCGGCTCCATGCCGTGGAGTATGCAAAAAAGTGGGCTCTGGACCGCAATCCGCTGTTTCAGGATTTCGCCGGGTGCGGCGGGGACTGCACGAATTTCATTTCGCAGTGTCTGTTTGCGGGCAGCTGCATCATGAACGATACGCCGACGTTCGGCTGGTATTTCCGCGCGCCGGGAGATTACGCACCCGCGTGGACGGGGGTCATCTATCTATATAATTTTCTGACATCCAATATGGGCAACGGCCCGACCGGTGTAGAGACCGACATCGCATCAGCAGAGCTCGGCGACCTCATCCAGCTCGGACGGCAGGATGGTACCTGGTATCATACGGTCATCGTGACCGGAATGCAGAACGGCGACCTGCTCGTCAGCGCCCACAACAACGATGCGCTCGACCGCCCGCTGTCTTCCTATACCTACGATGCCGCGCGGTGCATCCATATCACGGGTGTCCGTTTCAGCATTCCTGCCGGGGACTGCTGTTTTGACGGTATGCTGGACGGAACGTCTATTTTTCCAACGCCACAGCAGACCGCGGCGATGGCGTGTTATCCGGCAGTCGAACCCGGGACGGAAAACGGTATGGAAAACGAGACTCCGGCTCCGCGACCGGCGGACATTCTGCCGGGCACAAATATGCCGGAAACACAGATGGAGGAAATGTCTGCCGGGGGTACAGGGGATCTGGCACCAGGGGATATGTGAGGAGATTCACATCCCCTCCCCCGCCGCACGTTCATATTCCCGCATGACACGTTCCATGCCCTCCATCAGCCCCATGCCGCGCGGCAGTTTTGCCTGCACACACGGCTTCTGCCCGGAGGACAGCGTGAGTCGGATCGGCTGAGGGAATGTCCCGGCAACAGCGGCATTCGGTGCAGAACCGACGGTATTTTTAGCCGCGGCGATACCTGCCGCCTGTCCGGCTTTTGCCATTGCGGCGGCGCGCGCAAGGGGTGTTGCATAACGAACGGCGGGTTTGGCGGCGGGTTTCGGGGTGGGAGCCGCGGATTTTACGTCTGTTCCGCTTGCCGGCGACCCGCCCGACGTACCTACCGGAAGACTGTCCGCTGTCAGATATGATGCGCACTTTGCCCACACCGCACCCTCAAAATACGCGGGGTAGAACAGTACCGTCTGTTGTCTTGCCTCGATGCGCGCGATATGGAGACGGGATGCCATTGCCCGCAGGTACGCGATGGAAACCAGATTCTGCGCGGCTTTCGGCGGTGCGCCGAACCGGTCGGACAGCTCGTCGAGAATGTCCGCTTTGTCCTCGTCGGTCTCCACGGCGGCGATCTTCTTGTAGAGGTCAATGCGCTGTGCGCCGGACTTGACATATTTTTCGGGTAGGTACGCATCCAGCGAAATGTCGATGACCGATTCGGTTTTGGCTGTGACCGTACCGCCCTTTTCTTCGAGGATGGCTTCGTTTAACAGCTTGATATAGAGGTCGTAGCCGACACTCTCCATATGCCCGTGCTGTTCCGCGCCGAGAATGTTTCCGGCACCGCGTATTTCCAGGTCGCGCATCGCGATCTTGAAGCCGGAGCCGAATTCCGTGTATTCGCGGATGGCCTGCAAACGCTTCGAGGCGATCTCCGTCAGCGTCTTCCCCTTGGGATAGGTGAAATACGCATACGCGCGGCGCGACGACCGTCCGATACGGCCGCGGATCTGGTGCAGCTGGGACAGACCCATCCGGTCGGCGTTTTCGATGACAAGGGTATTTGCGTTGGGGATGTCGATGCCCGTTTCAATGATGGTTGTGCTGACGAGAATATTCACTTCTCCGGTGAGCAGATTCTGCCAGATGTCGGAAATTTCTTCCTTGTCCATCTTGCCGTGCGCGATGGCGATGGATGCCTCCGGCGCAAGCGATGCGACCCGCGCGGCACACGCATCGATGTCCTCCACGCGGTTGTGAAGCCAGAAGATCTGTCCGCCGCGCCGCAGTTCCTTTTTCAATGCTTCCCCGAGAATCAGCTCATCGTATTCGAGTACATACGACTGCACCGGAACGCGGTCGCCGGGCGCTTCGTCCAGCACACTCATGTCGCGGATGCCGGACATCGCCATGTTCAGCGTGCGCGGGATCGGCGTTGCCGACAGCATCAGACAGTCCACATTTTCGGTGATTGTTTTCAGCTTTTCCTTTGCCGCAACGCCGAAACGCTGTTCCTCGTCGATGATGACGAGCCCCAGGTCGCGGAACGTCACGTCCTTTGACACCAGACGGTGTGTGCCGACGATGATGTCGATCTCCCCGCGCCGCAGACGGCGGATGATCTCCTCCTGCTGTTTCGGGGTGCGGAAACGAGACAGAATCTCCGTGTGAACGGGCAGTCCGCGGAAGCGGGTCAGGATGGTCTGATAGTGTTGGAGTGCCAATATCGTCGTCGGGACGAGAATAGCGACCTGCTTGCCGCATTCCACCGCTTTCATCGCCGCGCGGAGCGCGACCTCGGTCTTGCCGTAGCCGACATCGCCGCACAGAAGCCGGTCCATCGGCACGGCTCTCTGCATATCCGCCTTGATCTCCTCGATGGCGGTCACCTGGCTGTCCGTTTCTTCATACGGAAACACCGATTCAAACGCCCTTTGCATCTCGTCATCCGCGGCAAACGCATACCCGGGCTTGCGCAGACGTGCGGCGTAGAGTGCGATCAGCTCCTTCGCCATGCTCTTTGCCGCCGCCTTGACACGCGCTTTCGTCTTCGACCATTCCGTGCCGCCCATTTTCGACAGCTTGACAAGACCGTCCTCCCCACGCGCGCCGATGTATTTGGAAATCATGTCAAGCTGTTCGCACGGCAAAAACAGGGAATCCGCGCCGGCATACTTGATCTTCACATAGTCGCGGTTCATGCCGTCGATGCCGGTGATGGTCTCAATGCCCATATACTGCCCGATGCCGTGATTGACGTGAACGACATAGTCTCCGACCACAAGGTCTGCATAGGAGAGAATACGCTCGGCGGCGGACTTCTTCTTTTTGTTCTTCTTTGCCCGCCCGGCAACAGCTTTGGCATACGCGGAGTGTGTCGGGTAGGTGGACAGCACCGCAAAGCGGCTTTCGGGCAGTTCATACCCGACCGCATCCACGCCCCACACGATCGTCGGAACCCCGGCAACAAGATCGGAAAGCGGAAAATCGTGTGCGGCGGACAGGCGCGATGTGATGCCGTCGTCGTACAGGCTGTCGCGCAGATTTTTTGCGGAGAATTCGTTTTCCGCAAGCAACAGCAGGCGGTATCCGCCGGAAATGTACCCGCGGACGTCCTCACACAGCGTTTCGTAGCTTTCCGCATAGGAGATCAGCTGTTTTGACCGGAACGCAAACATTCCCGACAGCTTTCCAAGCGAAGACGACGAAAATGTATCGCAGAACAGAGCGGGTGTGCGCTTCACCGCATACTCAAAATCCGCCTGCCAGCGCGTATACTCGGCATATTTCGGCATGATCGCGTTATCTTCCAAGAGGGAGGCGATCGCCTGCCGCATATGCCATTCCGACGATTTCAGCCGTTCCCCGATCTTCTGCGAATCGAGCACCAGCACGGGCGCGGCGATCCGTCCCGTTTCCGCATCCGTGAAATAATCGAGCAGACACTGCTTTTCGGAGTACAGGTACGATATATATTTGTCAAGGAAGCCGGGATCCGTCCCGCCATCCAGCGTTTCCAACTCACTTTTGAGCACCGCCTGTCCCGCTTCCGTTTTGCACTGGGAGAGCTGTTTGGAAATCAAGGTGCGCAGTGCCTTTTTTGTTTCCGGGGTTAATAAAATTTCCCGTGCCGGCGGCAGAAAGCAGGAATCCGTCTGCTCGATCTTCCGCTGGGTCAGCGCATCAAAGACCCCCATCTGGTCGATCTCGTCGCCGAAAAATTCCATGCGCACCGGATTGTCGCTGTGCGCCGGAAAGACATCAAGAATGCCGCCGCGCACCGCAAATTCCCCGACCCCGTCCACAAGCTCGCACCGGACGTATCCGGCGGCGGTCAGGGCATTTACAAGATTGTCAAGCTCATATTCTTCCGATGAGGAAACGGTCATCGTACGCCCCGCAAGCGTGTCCCGCGGAATCGTGTACTGTAATGCCGCATCCGGCACCGCCAGCACCGCATCACAGCTGTTTGAGAGCACCGCACACAACGCGGACAGCCGCTCATGCTCGTACTCGCGGGAGGCGGTGACATTGTGGAAAATGAAGTCCCGCAGAGGGTAGACAACGACCCGCAGTCCCGCCTCCGAAAGGTCATTCTGCAATTTCAGCAGTTCCTTTTCGTCCGACGGAATGCACAGAACCGGCCGCTCGGGCGACAACCGGCGCAGCTCCGCCGTTACAGCGGCGTAAAAGACATCCTTTGCGCCCTCGGACAGCCCCGTTACCAGCATCGGATGCGGATTGCGTTCCAGTCTCTGCATCCGGTATGTTTCGAGGATCGCCCCGAATTCCTTTTCCGCGCGCATCTGGTCATACAGCGGCGTGAATGTGGTTGGCATATGTTTTCCCTCTCCTCTCTTCTCTCTTCACTGCCGTCACACAAGACGGCAACTTCACTTGCCCCTAAGGACAAACTTCACATAAAATGTTCCGTAATTTTCATATCACCGCTTCGCGCATCCCCAGAAGATGCACAGCATCTTCTCCCAAGAGGGAAAGGTTTATTGTGCAAACCGTTTTGCTCGTATCCTCACCATATCAACGACCAAAACATTTCCCCAGCCATCTTTCTCACTTCCCATTACAGCTCCGCGCCGCCAGGTCAAAATCGCCTTTCAATATCGCCTTTGTCCCGGCGATCAGGTCTCCCATCCGCGCATCCACGGCATCACCGTCCGCGGGAGGGAATTTCCCAAGTACCCAGTCCGCAAGGTCATATTCCGGGTTCGGCTTCTGCCCGACACCGATCTTGATGCGGGGAAAATCCTGGGAGCCTGTGCAGGCGATGATGCTTTTCAGACCGTTGTGTCCGCCGGCAGAACCGTTTGCACGCACGCGCAGACGGCCGGGGGCGAGCGAGATGTCGTCGGAGTAGACCAGAATGTGGTCGGGCGCGAGCTTGTAGAAATTCGCCGCTTCCGCCACCGCCTGACCGGAATTGTTCATAAAGGTCTGCGGCTTCATGAGGAGCACGCGCTGTCCCTCAAGCGTCGCTTCGGCGATGAGCGCATGATATTTCGCGCGGTCGATCTTCACACCGAGTTCTTTTGCCAGTGCATCCACGGCACAGAACCCGACGTTGTGCCGCGTGCGGACATATTCCGCGCCGGGATTGCCCAGTCCCACGATGAGCCACGCGACGCTGCCGGATGCGCTCCCGCCGCCGCTTCCAATTTTCTTGAATAAATCAAAAATATCTGCCATTGTATTCTCTCCAAACCCGGATATGTTCGATAACCTGTCACCGTCTATTTGACCCGGTGCATACTTGATCGGTATTATCCCGGTCAGAACGGAGTATCGAACTAATCCTCTGTAAATCGGCAACAGAACAGGCGGAAATCCGAAAAGATACCTCCCTTTTTCCCGGGAGAACTCCGGACTTCCGCTCGTCAGCCGTTATTCTGATACCAATATTATACCAGATTCCGCGTAAAAAAGCAAGAGCTGGCGCGCAAAGTGCAGAACTTTTTTGCGAAAACTTCAAAAAAATTTCTGTGTTTTTTCATCATTCACAACTTATCTCTTGTTTTTTGTGTCCGTATGTGGTATAATGACATCACCGGGAGTGAGATTTTTCCGGAATTTACAAAAAGAGGAGCAGAATATCCCCATGTCATTACCTGAAAAAGATCCAATACCGGACAGACAACCCGATGACAACACCGGGCAGGAGCGGAATACCGCCACAGAAAATTTTGATACAGATACAAATATTTATGCAGGAGCCGAGATGTTTTTCCCGGATTCCTGGTTTTCGGAATTTATTCTCACAGAAACTAATGAATCAGAACCGAAAACTCCCACGGCTGTCCTGCCACCAAAGGAGACCTTGCCGCTGTCAGACCCCCATCCCGCCCCGGAATCCGCAGAACCGGACGACACCGCGGAGGAGCCATTGATTGCAGAAGCGGAAACCGAAGCCGCAGAAGAACATTCTTCCTCGGATGAACAGAACGAAAAAGAAATCGCGGCGGCACGGATCGCCGCTGAAAAACAGGCGGCACTCGATGCTTTCATGAAAATCCCGCCGCTGTATGATGACTGGAAAACCGATTCCGTCCCGGCACAGGCTGTGCCGGAAGCAGAGACCGCCCCCACGCCCCAGCCGGCAGAACCGGAATCCGTACCGGCAGAAGAAGCGGAACATACAACAAAAACGGCTTCCTCCGCAGAACCGGAAATATCTGCCGATGACGAAAGCGCCGTTCCCTCTCCCGTCTCCGCTCCCGCCGCATCAAAACATCCCGACCTTTACGGCGATGATTTTGACTATATCGACATCAATACCGACGACATCATCCAGTGGAAAGGCTCGACCTACGAGATCGTTTCCAAAATCGCCTACCTCATCGGTGTGCCGCAGAAATATTTCAACGAAGCGGGCGGAGAGACCATCGATATTTCCGTGTACAAAAAGCTGGATCTGGACAAAAACGCCCGCATCATCCGCAATCTGTGTCTTGTCCGCACCGCCATCGAGCGCAATTTCAAAGCCATCAACGAAAAGATGAAATACGAATTCCGTTCCGTGTCCTCCGTTCCGGAATACATTCCGTCGGCTGTGCTGATGCAGCTGTCCGAGGACGGTGCAAGCTTTATCAAAAAGTCCTCCACACAGCTCTGCCATCACATCATCGAGATCAACCGCCTGATTTCCGACCGCATCAACAACTGCCGGGAACTGTTCCCTTTGTGGCTTGACTGGAATTACATCCACGAGCTGTTCATCATGCCAAACGGTCTGACGGAAAACGGCACGAAAGCGGCGGCAGACCTGTATTATGCGAACAAATTCCGCTACCCGTACCAGATGTACATCAACTGGATGCCGCGCGAGGCGGGGAATATTCTTTACAACGACAAAAAGTTCGTCACGCTTCTGTACAGCTGGCATCACGACCGCTTCACAGACATGGCAAAAGTTTCCGACGCGGGCAGTTATATCAAGAACACCATTTATGAATTCATCGATGCACGCGAAAAGGTCGTCGTCATGGTGGACTGCGAAAATTCCGATCCGTACAAGGTCTGCGCGACGTTCCGCGGTCTGAGCTTTGAATATACACAGAAAATTTCCCGCATCATCCTGTTTGACGACGTAAACACCGTCGACACCTGGAAAGTATTGGAACAGTTCACCAGCATTCCGATCGAATACCTGCTCATTGAGCGTGTCAAATCCGACAAGTCGCTCGTTGACCTGCGCCTGACCACGCGCACCTGTGAGGAGCATTACCGCAACAACGTGGACGGCTTCATTCTGGTGTCCAGCGACTCCGATTACTGGGGACTGATCTCGTCCCTGCCGGATGCGCATTTCCTTGTCATGCTGGAACGCGATGCCTGTGGTGCCGACCTCAAGCGCGCGCTGGAAAGTGCGGATATATTCTACTGTTATATTGACGATTTCTATACCGGAAGCATCGAGGAGCTGCGCCGCGGTTCACTGCAAAGAGAAATTCGCCGCTATATTGACAACAATCTGAATCTGAACCTGATGGACGTGCTGAATTCCGCCCTGTATGCCGCGCGCATCCATATGAGCGATTCGGAAAAACAGCAGTTCTTCACAAAATATCTCAAAACCATGCAGCTGACCATCGCCGATAACGGGGATGTCACGCTCGCTTTCAAACGCTGATATGAAAACAGAACCTACAATCGGCATCATCTGCGAATACAACCCGCCGCACAAAGGCCACGCATGGCAGATCGCGGAGCTTCGCCGCCGTTATCCCGGATGCACCGTGGTCTGCGCCATGTCGGGCAGTTTTGTCCAGCGGGGAGAAGCGGCAATGTTGTCCAAATATGCGCGTGCACGCGCGGCGACAGCCCTTGGCGCAGATGTGGTGCTGGAACTGCTTCCCCCGCACGCGCTTGCCCCGGCGGAGCTGTTTGCCCGCGGCGGGGTGTCCCTGCTTGCCGCCGTCGGATGTGATGCGCTGTGCTTCGGCGCAGAGCTTCCTCTGGGAGTGACGGAAGATGCGCTTGCTGACACGCTTTCCCTTGCCGCTGTCCGGCTTGACAGCGAGGAATTCCGTGCGGCGCTGTCCCAGGCGCAAACTTTGCCCGAAAACGCCGCGCTCGGGTATCCCGTTCTACGGGAGCAGGTATATGCCGCATACTGGGGGCAAGACGATGCGGCGGTTCTGCGCACGCCGAACAACATTCTTGCCATCGAATACCTCCGCGCCATCCGGGCAGTCGGTGCGGATATGACCCCCATCGCCATTCCCCGCGCCGGCGCCGCACACGATGCGCCGCTTTCATCGGAACCGTCTGCCCCGAACCCGGAATCCTCCCCCATCGTCTCCGCATCCGCCATCCGGACGTGCCTTTCAGCGGGAGAGGATGAACGCGCGGCATCGCTTCTGCCCGCGGAAAGTGCGGAGATGCTCCGCTGTGAACTTGCCAACGGCCGTCTGGCGCATCATCCCGACCCCGTTCTCGGCGCACTGCTTCTGTACCGGTACAGGACGGCTTCGCCCGATACACTGTCGCATTTTGCGGGACTGGGGGGAGGACTTTCGCACCGGTTCTGCCGTGCCGCGCGGGAATCCGCCGACCTTGCCGGTTTTTGGTCTCTTGCCGCCGCAAAGAATCTCACCTCCGCCGCCATCCGCCGCGCCGCGTTGTGCGGACTTCTGGAAATTTCCTTGTCTGAACAGCAGTCCCCACCCCCTTACACGAATCTGCTTGCCCGTGCCGACACGGAAAACGCTTCCGCTTTTCTGCGCCGCGCACAGAAGAACGCATCGCTCCCCATCCTTGCCCGCCCTGCCGCTTACAGAGGACTGGATGCCAAAACGCAAGCACTTGTGAAGCGTTACACACAAGCGGACGAACTCTGGGGAATGCTGACGGAACGACCGATTCCATCAGCCGACTGGATGAGAGCGAATGTTTAACGATACACAGCCGGATTGTATAACGATATACAGACAGCCGCAGTTTCCATTCCGGAAGCCACGGCTGTTTTACTTTTCTTTGGATATTCAGTTGACTTTCACCGGCTTTGCACAGCGGGTGGACATCTCCTCCGCACGCGCGGCGAGTGCCTTTTTGTCGGCAAATTCCCGTTTGTCATACCCCGGCGTTTTTCCGAGCTGTTCGCATTTGGAAATCCCGAGCGGATGGTACGGCTCCAGATGCACCTCTTTCACCGACGGAAACCGTGCTGCAAGCGAAACAATGCTGTCAAAATGGGGCTGTGTATCGTTACACCCCGGTATGACCGGACAACGCAGAATGACCTCGGCGCGGGCATCGTCGAGCAGTTCCAATGACCGCAGAATCTGGGCAAGCGGCACGCCGGTCAGGCGTTCATGGTCGTCCTCCTCCGCCTTATAATCGAACAGAAACAGATCGACATACGGCAGAACGGCGGAAAGCGTTTCCGCCGACGCAAATCCGCAGGTCTCCATTGCAACGTGCAGACCCGCCTCCTTTGCCGCGCGGCAGAGTGCCGTGACCGCCTCGGGCTGATACAGCGGTTCCCCGCCGGAAACGGTCATTCCGCCCCCGCTCGTCTCGTAAAAGATTTTATCGGAAAGCACTTCCCGCAGAATCTCGTCGATGTCCACCCACTTTCCGCAGACCTCCAGTGCCTTGGTCGGGCAAGCCGCGGCACACGCACCGCAGACGGTACAGTTCTCCCGCTTCAGCATATGGACGGGCGACGATTCTGCATCCAGCACATGAACGCCGCCCGGACAGACCGCCGCGCACGCGCCGCAGGCAATACATTTCGTGTTGACATACATCAGCTCCGGCTCCCGGCTGTTCGACTCCGGATTATGGCACCAGATACACGCAAGCGGGCACCCCTTGAAGAACACCGTCGTGCGGATGCCCGGCCCGTCATCGACGGAAAAACGCTGGATATTGAAGATATTGGCTTTGACTGACATGATAATTGCTCCTTAAATAGGGGTACATAGAGGTACGCGGCTTTTTGAAAAAAGCCTGGCAAAAAACTTTTTTTGAGGGGTTACATTCTTGTATCGTTCACTTGTTCTGTAAGAACAAACTTTATTTCGGCGAAGCCGGAATTTCACACTTAGCTGATGAGATCATATCCGACAAGGCAAACTACACACCGGTAAAATGGTTGGCATATGGTTTTGGGGGTGCATTGATTTTCTCCAATCAAAAAACACCGTGAGCCGCTCCCCTCCCCTCATCTCCCCGCAAGAAAACACCCCACCGCCGCGCGGACACGTTCGCGCAGCAATTCTCCCGCGCGGGACATGGATTCCTCTTTTGTCATCGGGCGGTCGCAGAGGGCGAAGATTCCGGCGGCACCCAACTCGTACAGCGCGAGGGCTTCTTTTTCGACACATCCGCCGAACACAAGGGCGGGAACGCCGCGCGCCCGGGTTCTGCGTAGAATGCCGCAGACGGTCTTTCCGCGGACGGTCTGGTCGTCAAGCCGACCCTCTCCGGTCAGAAGCAGGTCAGCCGACGCGAGATGCGCATCCAGTCCGGCGGCATCCAGCACCGCATCAATGCCCGGCGCAAGCGTTCCCGAAAGAAACGCCATCACACCGCCGCCCATGCCGCCCGCCGCTCCCGCACCGGGAACAGTTTCCACGGAAATGCCGTATTTCCGCCAAAGGATCGCGGCGATGTTTTCCAGTCCCGCATCGAGCACGGGAATGTCGTCGGGCACGGCTCCTTTTTGCGGCGCATAGACTGCGGCGGCACCGGACACGCCGGTCAGCGGATTGTCCACATCACAGCAGGCGGTGAACACGCATTCCCGCAGTCTTGCGTCAAGTGTTGAAAGGTCGATATCCGCAATGCGGCAGAGGTCTCCGCCGGTGGGACATGGGATGATATTGCCATCTCGGTCGGTGAAAACCGCGCCGAGCGCCGCCGCCATGCCGCCCCCACCGTCGTTGGTCGCCGAACCGCCCAGACCAAGTAAGAACCGCCGCTCCCCGCGATCGAGCGCATGACGGATCATCTCACCTGTACCGTAGGTCGACGTGTGCATCGGGTTCCGTTCGCTCTCCGGTACAAGACCGAGACCCGATGCGGCGGACATTTCCATGACGGCAGTCCGCTGTGAAACACCGTTGCGGTGCATTTCCGTCACGGCATACTGTGCATCGATACACACACCGTCATCGGGGCGTTTGTGCGGCGGTGTCACGCGGCAGACGACACGGGTTCCGACAGAAGCAGTTTCTGATGCGGAAGCAGTTTCCACAGCGGCGAGAAACGCATCCACGGTTCCCTCCCCGCCGTCGGCGACCGGGAGAACGACGATCTCCGGGTTTTCCGTATCCCCCCTGTCGGACAGTCCTCTGTCGGACAGTGCCAGACGGATGCCATCTTCCGCCGCCCGAGCGGCTTCGGCAGAAGTCAGGGAGTGCTTGAATTTATCAAAAGCAAGAATACATTTCATCATCGGGGTTCCTTTTTTGTGAAGCGATACACGTTTTATGTTCAGCGTTAAACATTCTCCGGAACGGTCTCATTCCGTTTCCATTCTATGTCCGCACGCGCGGCGGATGTCTCCCGCCGAATAAAGCGAACCGAAGCAGAGGATGGGCGGCGTGTTTTCTGCCCCGAAGTCCTCCGCCTGCATCTTCCGCAGAGCATCCAGTGCCGTCGGAATATCGGGAAACGCGCCGGCGGCAATGCCCCGTTCCCGTATGATGCCCGCAAGCACTTCCCCATCCATCGCGCGCGGCGTGGGCGGGGTGATGCAGGCGACAAAATGCACACGTTCGGGATCGAGAACCGCAGACAGCACCGCATCGGGATGCTTGTCACACAGCATCCCGCAGAGATAAAGAAGCGGTCGTCCCGGAAAATAGAACCGGATATTTTCCGCCATCGCCGCAATGCCGGATGCATTGTGCGCACCGTCCAGAATGAGATACGGGTCGTCTTCCAGCACCTCAAACCGCGCGGGAAACGTCGTTTCCGAAAGTCCCGCCCGGATGGATTCCTCCGACACCGGATACCCAAGCGACGGCAAAAGGTGCAAAGCTTCTATGGCGGTCAGCGCATTGGTCACCTGATACAACCCGGACAGCGACAGTATATAGTCCGTCCCGTGGTAGGAAAAACAGATCCGGCCGGGTCTGGCATCACCGAGCGTGAGACACGCGGTGTCCGGGCGCACAAGCGCGGAACCAACCGCATGACAGCGCGCGGAAACGACCGCCTCGACCTCTTGTTCGTTTGGATACAGTACACACGGCGCGCCAGACTTGATGATCCCGCTTTTCTGCTCTGCGATCTTTGCAAGCGTATCGCCGAGAAGCTCGGTGTGGTCGTAATCGACCCGCATGATGACGGACAGAAGCGGCGTGATGACATTTGTTGCATCATAGGTGCCGCCGATGCCGACCTCCATCACGACCAGGTCGCAGTTTTTCCTGGAAAACCACAACAGCCCCATCAGCGTGACGAGTTCAAATTCGAGCGGGATCTCGCCGGTTTCCTGTGTGAAACGATTCACACACGCACGGATCTCCTCACCGAGCAGAGCGACTTCTTCCTCCGTGATCTGCACCCCGTCCAGCTCCATCCGTTCCCGGAATTCCATGATATAAGGGGAAATAAACCGCCCGACCCGGTACCCCTGCCGCCGCAGAACGGTGGAAAGAAACGCGCACACCGAACCCTTTCCGTTTGTCCCCGTCACATGGATAAAACGACCCGCAAGCAGTTTCTCAGGATTGCCGAGCAGGGCAAGCAGGCGCTCCATCCGGGAAAGCGTGGGCGCGGTACGGACACGGGGCATGGAATGCATCCAGGCAAGGGTTTCGGCGTAGGTCATGGTAAGGTCTCCTTTATAAACATGATTCAACACTATTATAAAGCAAATAATAAAAATTGTCAATAGGAAAATAATAAAAAAAGAGGATTGCCGCAAATTAAACTTGCAACAATCCATAAGAATAGCGTAGTCAGTTATCAGAATTTTCTGCAACTCTGGCAGCAGCTTGCTGTTTACCGAGTTCCCAAATGTAATCGCTATGACCAATCTCATCCGCCCGTCCCGTTCGATTCGATATATTCATTCTTAAATCAGATAAGAGTTTCTCTAAATCACGGGATTCCTTTTCCGCTTTTCTGTGATAATATACTTCACTGTCAGAATATTCATACAGAAATTCTAATCCAGATTCCGCATATAATCCCTCATTTTCCAGATAACCGTCATTCAGGAACATAACATAGGTTTTTCCGTATTCGATCGGTATCGCATCATATTGAGAGGAGCGGATATATTCATTATCTGCATAGGGACCGTTTTGTAAAATTCCCAACTTTTTGGCACGCGCATCATCCGTAATCAATTCGGCGGCTTTCGATGCCTGAATGATGCCTTCCGTAGACGAGATCTCAACAATATCACCGATGTTGAGATTCTGATTCACATCCATCAGAATATCAAGAATCTCAATTTCATAATGAAATGCAAATGCATTGGTACTCGTAACCACAACCTCATTGAGTCCAACAACCTTACACAATACAAGCTGTGTGGAAAGTTCAACAGTTGCTTCGATATTGTTTATATCAGCAATGGGGGAAGAAAGTGAAGAGATGTCTTTGAAACCAAACTCTCCAATAATCACACGAGACTCTTCAGTTTCAACTACCTCTGATTCTGCATAGTTTTCCGTTTCTTCCGTGTCCCAATTATCTTTCGCACTGCATCCGTTCAAAAGTAAAGATGGAAGGCATACAAATAATATGATTATTTTTTTGCGCATTTAATTATCTCCTATACGATTATGATAAAGTTCATATATGGCAAATTGTTCATCCTCTAAAGGCGATAACGGTGTTGTACCATCCTCATAACTCTGATACATAAGGTATTTATTGTTTGTTATATGACCCAAACCAAGCGCATGACCCATTTCATGCGTTGCTGTAATTTTCAACATTTTCTCAAGATTTGTTGATAATTTAGAGGAGTTCAATTGTTCAGTATTCAGATATATTTCAACAATGTGATAATCATCATATAACGGCATATCCGCAGGATCATAATACCCCGTATTCTCACCGGCATATGCGCCATCGCCAAAATACAGTAATGTATATCCCAATAAACTTTTCACATCATAATCATCAACTTCAGAACCACTGTAAGTGCGGAAATCGCAAAGAGATGAACCATATGATGTAGTACGGTCAATTGAGATGCAATAAGTATCAGAATTCCAAGTTTCAATATTAGTTTCCATAGAAGATACCAGCGAAGACGAAAATTCATCGGATATGGTATAAGAAAAATAATATAATAAACCATCAGAGCCACATTCCAATTCAGGCGAAGACAGTCTCGGAGTAAATTCTCCGCTATAAAACTGTTCAGCATCAATAAAAATATAATATGCCGCACTTGGTAGTGTTGACATCATTGCTGTAGCCGTAATTAACGATACAAATTTCTGCCGTTTTTTCATATTTTTCTACATATCACAAACTTCTTGTTTTCAACAGTATACATCATTTCACAGCAAATGTCAATGAATAAATTGTAACAATTCTAAAACATCATTAATAATTCAACAATATTTTTATGGATTTATATTCATTTAAGATATTGACAGCCAATTAATCTTATGTTATAATAAAACCATATTATGTATGGCAGAGAGGAGTTACCCCAAATGTTACACAATCTGACCTTAAAACAGGACATCGAAACCTTTTCTGTCTCCCCGGAAAACCTGACCGGCGAAAAAGGAAAGGGCGGCATGGCGACGGAAGGCAGTGCGTCATGGGCGGCGCGCGACCTCGGACAGGGCTGGAAAGTCAACCCGTATCTGGTCGTCGGCGCACACGAGACCGTCACACTTGCCGACATTCACACACAGGGTGCGATCAAGCATTTCTGGATCACCGACAGTGCCGCCGCGGGCCGTCAGCTGATTCTGCGCATCTATTTTGACGGGCACGAAAATCCCGCTGTGGAAGTGCCACTGTCTGACTTTTTCTGCAACGCCAACTACACGGAATACCGCCAGCTGACCAGTCTGCCCATCTGTTTCAATCCGAAACGCGGCATGAACTGCTATTTCGAGATGCCGTTCTTCTCGTCCTGCCGGTTTACCGTCGAAAACCGCGGGGAGGGCGCGTGCAACGTCTATTACCAGATCGACGGCGAAAAGAAAACGGTCTCCCCCGACAGCCTCTACTTCCACGCGCAGTTCCGCCGGGTCAATCCCCTGCCGTACAAGGAGGTCTACACAATCCTCGATGGCATCCGCGGGCGCGGTCAGTACGTCGGCACCTACATGAACTGGGGCGTCAAGTCCAACGGCTGGTGGGGTGAGGGCGAGATCAAGTTCTACATCGACGGCGATGCCGATTTCCCGACCGTCTGCGGCACGGGCACGGAGGACTATTTCTGCGGCGCGTACAATTTCGACGTTGACGGTCAGTACCGGGAATTCTGCACCCCGTACACCGGAATGTACAAGGTCGGCTTCACCGACGGCACCTACCGCTCCCAGCGGTATTTCAACCTCTACCGCTGGCACATCACCGACCCCGTCTATTTCAAGGAAGACCTGCGCGTGACCATCCAGGCACTCGGCTGGCGCAGTGGGGGACGGTATCACCCCTTGCAGGATGACATTTCGTCGGTGGCATACTGGTATTCGGATACGCTTGACGATGTGTACCCCGCCCTGCCGTCGGCGGATGAGATGGAGATGGTGTGAGGTGATGTTGAAAAATTAAACCCGCACGCGCCGCGTGCGGGTCTTTCTCTATTTCAGATCACCGATAAATGTTTACCGTTCCACACCCAAAGGTGTAACACTTCACACTTTCCCCTCCAGGATCCGCTTGAACGCAGAGGTCTTTGTCAGAAGCAGCACCGCCGCGACAGTCAGGATCATTTCCGGCAGCATGAACGAGCCGTTGTAAACGATGGAGTACAGAAACGGATTGCTCCATTCTTCCGGCACCCAGATGTCAAAAATCAAGGTTCCCGACACCAGATGCGAGCAGAAGCGCAGGAACAGCGCCAGAACAACACCGGCGACCATACCGGTGCGGCCGCGGTCGCGGAAGAATCCCGCAATTCCGACACAGGTGAACGCGATGAGATAGTCAAATAGGATGCACCCGATGAGCGACACCGGAGTAAGTCCCCACGTCACGACCTTGGCGATGTCGAGCAGCATCTGTAAAACCGCGTAGACGAAGCCGCCCGCAATGCCCCATTTCAATCCGAGCCGGATAGAAAGCACGCACACAGGAAGCATGGAGAGCAGGGTCACGGAACCGCCCAACGGCAGCTCGTAGACCTTGATGAGACTGAGCACGGTGGACAGTGCCACCATGATTGCGCACTCGATAAGCGCGCGGAGGTTGGTTCGTTTTTTGTCTGTCATAACAGCACCTCATAAAAATAAAAATTTCCGCACCGATGAAACCGTGCGGAATTGCGGCTTTTTGTACAAAATGAGACAAAAAACAAAACACTGCTCCCTCCGTCGGTATTATCCGAATCAGGTAAAAGGGTTCGGCATTCCTGCCGTCTCAGCCCTTGCCGGAAATTCCGGCGCAAGCACCCCTGATGTTCATGTATGCGGTTGGAAGTTTTCCAAAAGGAAATCTACCCATCGGAAAACAGTATTATTATATCGCATTCCGGCGGAATTGTCAAGAGGGTCAAACGATTTTTTCGGAAAAAATCCGATTTTTCCGGGGGAAACGACGTTTTTTGCGCGGAGCGGTCTCTTGAAGAACGCGGGAACGCACGGTGCGCGAATTTTTTCAAATGAAAACCGTAAATTTCACAATTTCTCTTGACAATTCTCCGATTTTGTGTTATACTGATTTTATCAGTACAAAGAAATCTCCCCAAAATCAAAAGCGATGATGGGAACAAGTAGCACCCGCCCAAGCGCACGTTCCGTGGAACAATGTTCCGCTATACGGAACGAAACAGAAAGCAGCCGGTTTGATGAGAGGCGCGTTTTGCGTATCCGGCGGGAATGCGAATACCTCCCGGAGCTCCGCACCGAACCTGTTTTGTACAGCAGTAGACTGCGGCGGCACGCGCCCGTTATCCTGCGCGGGTGTTTTGAGACGAAAACACACAGAGGTCCGCATCGTGAGGTGCGGGCGAAGCAATGGTGGTAACACGGAAACGCCGGGATCCGTCCGGCATCTGTCCTTGCGTCAGCCGGTCGGCTGTGCGGGGGCATTTTTGTTTTTCGTGCAAAGAAGTCCGGCAGACACGGCAACGCTTTGTTCTGACCCGATATTTTATTAAAAGGAAGGTACATTTCCATGCAGATTTACGAAGAACTCGTCGCGCGCGGTCTGATTGCGCAGACGACAAACGAAGCGGAGATCCGCGAACTCATCAACTCCGGCAAAGCCGTTTTCTACATCGGTTTTGACTGCACTGCGGACAGCCTGACCGCCGGTCATTTCATGGCGCTGACCCTGATGAAGCGTCTGCAGATGGCGGGCAACAAGCCGATCGCACTCATCGGCGGCGGCACAACGATGATCGGCGACCCCTCCGGCAGAACCGATATGCGCAAGATGCTCACCAAGGAAGACATTGACCACAACGCCGAATGCTTCAAGCGGCAGATGGAACGCTTCATCGACTTCGGCGAGGGCAAGGCGCAGATGATCAACAACGCGGACTGGCTTCTGAACCTCAATTATGTGGAGCTGCTACGCGATGTCGGCGCGTGCTTCTCCGTCAACAATATGCTCCGTGCGGAATGCTACAAGCAGAGAATGGAAAAGGGCCTGTCCTTCCTGGAATTCAACTACATGATCATGCAGTCCTACGACTTCTACTACCTGTTCCAGAATTACGGATGCAACCTGCAGTTCGGCGGTGACGACCAGTGGTCGAATATGCTCGGCGGCACGGAGCTTATCCGCCGCAAGCTGGGCAAGGATGCCAACGCGATGACCATCACGCTCCTCACCGACTCCCAGGGCAAGAAGATGGGCAAGACCGCCGGCAACGCCGTCTGGCTTGATCCGAACAAGACCTCGCCGTTTGAGTTCTACCAGTATTGGAGAAATGTCGGCGATGCCGATGTCCTCAAGTGCATCCGGATGCTCACATTCCTGCCGGTCGAGGAGATCGACAAGATGGACGGCTGGGAGGGCAGTCAGCTGAACACCGCCAAGGAGATCCTCGCATACGAGCTGACCAAGCTCGTCCACGGTGAAGAAGAAGCAAACAAGGCGCAGGCGCAGGCACGCGCGCTGTTCTCCGCCGCATCGGATACCGATTCCGCCCCCACCGTGGAGCTTTCCGCCGCAGATTATGCCGACGGCAAGATCGACATTCTGGCGCTTCTCGTCGGTGCGGAGCTGTGCGCATCCCGTTCCGAGGCAAGACGTGCCGTGGAACAGGGCGGTGTCACCGTTGACGGCGAAAAGGTCACGGATTTCAAGACGGCATACGAGGTTTCCGACCTTGCCGACGGCAAGCTCATCAAGCGCGGCAAGAAGAATTTCAAGAAAGTCGTCGTAAAGTAAAACGGTACACATCCGTTTGTGAATCGTTAAACATTCAAAAGCAGGCTGTCCGACGGGCGGTCTGCTTTTTTGCGCGGCATATGTGTATCGTTTTACTTTCCGTTATTTTGTCATAGAAAACACCAAAAATTCACAATTTGTCTCTTGTATTTTCCAGTGGGATATGGTAATATGATGGTAAATAAAACCGTTTTCAACGGAAAGGAGCATCGCTATGAGAAATTCACCGAAAACCGTCTCCCAAAACCGCCGCATGATTTCGGCGGCGAACCGAACCGCACTGTTTCTGACCGCAGTCCTCGTGTCCTTTTCCGCCTGTTCCGGCACGGACGACACCGACGAACGTCTTCCCGCGCCGGATTATGCGAATGCGGCGTTTAACACGCTTCAGTACAAGCCCGCCGTCCTGGCGGACGGAAACACCGTATTCCGCCATGATACCGCATACGGCGTGACCCGTTTGGACGTGGATGACGGAAGCGTGCGCGCGGAAACCGTTCTCCCGGACGAGACCGTGCTGTTTTCCGCCGTGTGGGGTGAAAAACTGCTGTACTGCGCCGACGCGGCAGACGAAAACGCGATGTATGCGTGGTATGTGTACGACCCCGAAACCGGGGAAACGGAAACCTTTACCGTTCCCGATGCACAGACGTCCGATGAAACATCGGAATCCGCTTTTTCAAGCGGTGCTGTGAGCGGCGCGGCGGACGCGCTCCGGGACGTTTCCGGCATCTGCGTGATGGGGGACGGGCTGTACGTCATGCACAACTACTGGCAGGGCGTTTCCCGCATCGATCTTGTGACCGGGGACTGTGTAACGTTTGACACGGAAACATGGGCGAATGTTGTGTCCTGTTCTGCCGATGAGACGTCGTTTTATCTGCCGACGGCGACCGGTGCGGCGGTCTTCGACCTTGCGACAGGAGAAAAAGTGGTTTACGATTGGCAGGAAAGCGATGCGTGGCTTGGCGGTGCCGGGAGCAGTGCGACGGTGCGGTCTGCCCATCTGACGGAAAACGACCGGATGATTCTCTTCGTCACGCGGGAGGATGCGATGGTGCCCGATGAGGAAAAGCGTGCGGTTCTGTATCTCAACACGACCGACTTTTCCCTGCCGCCCGTCCGCGTGACAATGCTTGATTCGATTCCCACACACACCGTCACCGCCGTCTGCGGGGAGTACCGGGGAACGCTCGTTCTCTCGGACGGAGAAACGCTGTACGCCTACGACACAGAGACCGATGCAGCGGAGGTTCTCTGCGCGATGCCGGAAAACGGCGTGTTCTGTGCCGGGAAGTATATCTTTGCGGCGACGGAGGACGGGGATACTGTTCTGGCGGAGATTCCACGGGAAATAATCCCAGAGATGATTGCGGGTGAGTAAGGACGGGATTGATGCGTGTGTGATACGCACTGCGATCCATTGGTTTTGTAGGGGAATCTATATGATTTCGCAAAGCGAAACCTTGCTCCAACGGATTTGAAAATTTTTCGCACCATTGAAGGATTTTTTCGCCTGTCCGGAATGTTATTCCGGGAGTACCGACGGCAGTGCGAAAGATTATGAATCACCGCTTCGCGGTCTCCCTTCTCCAAGGGGAAGATTTCTTGTGCGAAGCTTCTTGTTTATTATCCTTTCGATTGCATTTGTAGTAATCTTTCCTATTCCAATCAAAAAGGAACTGTTGCAAGTACCACATTAAAGGACTTACAACAGTTCCTTCAATTTTACCGAAAAGAAAGCCAACACCAAGCACAACAAAGCAAGAGTGATCTGAAATCACTCTGAAAAGGATTATAAAAAGCCCCGAACACGATCAAGCAACCGCGGGAATCGGGAATAGATCAGACAAAACGCGGTGATTTCGGATGCGATTGCAAAGTTTCTGAATATTAAAGGCAAACGCGAGCAGGAAAAACTGCATTTCAATGTTCCGTTTGCCGCGGAACAGGAATCTGCGGAAGGCGTAGTCCTGTTTGAGAACGCCGAATGCTCCCTCGACCTGAATGGAACGGTTGACGCGGAGCAGAACACCTTCATCGCTGACGATATTATCAAGAGACTGTCGGCGATGTTCCAGAAATTGATGATTGACCTTGATTTCCCGAAATCCGCGCCTGCTCTTATGGCATTTTCCGAGATGAGGACATCCCGCACAGGTTTCATTGCGATAAATGCGGATGTGCGTTTTGTAACCGTTCGCGGTTGTTTTTGTTTCTTCGCGACAAAAACGCAAAATTTCTCCGTTTTCGCAGAGGAAGCAATCGGATTCGTCATCATACTGCATATGCTCGATGCTGTATTTGTCAGCTTTATAGGCACGGGTTTTGCTGATTTCGTAGTTGGTCGGCTTGATGAAGGATTTCTGTCCGTGTTCTTCCAGATACTGATAATTCTCGGAGCTTTCATATCCGGCATCGGCAATGATCTGTTCCATTCTTCTGCCGGTATGACTGTGAAAGCGTTCCAAAAACGGAATCAGTGTCTGTACATCGGTGCAGTTGGAAAAAGCTCCGCAGGCAACGATATATTCACTTTCCACGCCGATCTGGATGTTATAGCCGGGCTTCAGCTGACCGTTGCGCATATAGTCATCCTTCATGCGCATAAAGGTGGCATCGGTATCGGTTTTGGAATAGCTGTTTCTGCTCTTCATTTTTCCAAGATGCCCCAGATATTCGGCTTTTTTCTCAATAAATCCGCCGAGAAGTTCGATATCCTTCTGCAGCTGCGTCTTTCTTTTGCCGCTGCCGTGAACAAATTCCATTCCGAGCAATCGGGCGTGGTTGACCAGAGACTCACAGGCTTCCTCGACAGTAACCCATGCGTCCATACCGTACCGTTCTGCGATAACAGGAAGCTGTGCCTCAATTTTCGCTTCCAGTTTCTTCAGGTTCTTTTCTATCGCCTTTTTCCAGACAAAGGTGTACCGATTGGCGTTGGCTTCCAGCTTCGTGCCGTCCACGAACATGTTCCGGAACCGCACCTCTCCGAGCACACACAGCTTCTCAACCAACTGATAGAACAGATTCTCGATCACGTCTGCCAGACGCTTATCTAAAAATCGGTCGATCGTACTGTGGTCCGGTACTGACTCCCCCTGCAATATCCACATGAAGCGGATATCTGTACGACATGCTTCCTCGATCTGCCGTGTCGAAAACCGTCTCTGCATATAGCCAAACACCACCAACTCAAATAAGGTTTCCGGACTGACCTTTCTCCATTTCCGCACATACTGCCTGTACAGCTCCGTGTAGTCTAACTCCTCGCAGACCTCCACCAATTTCCGCACCGGATCGTTCTCTGCGATTTTGATTCCCAAATCCATCGGCAAAAACAGTTGACTTCTGTCTCTCATTGTGGTATAATATCCTCGCTTTCCTGTTGGTATTGTTTGGCGATTATATTATACATGAAAGCAGTGAACCGTTCAATACCTTTCGGTAAAGAACGGTTCGTTTTTTTGTGGGGCTTAATGCGACAGCCCC
>JAFUPC010000021.1 GCA_017481495.1 Clostridia bacterium | reverse complement strand
TGGCGGGCATAGCCGCCGTAGGTGTCCACAATCAGTTTACGCCCGGTGAGCCCGGAATCTGCCGCCGGGCCGCCTTCCACGAAGCGGCCGGTGGGGTTAATAAAGAACTCTGTGTTCCGATCCACCATCGAGATCGGCAGCGTTGGCAGGATCACATGAGTGATCACGTCGCCGCGCAGCTGTTCGATATCCACATCGGCCTGATGCTGGGCAGACACGATGACCGTGGCGATCCGCATGGGCTTTTCGTCCTCGTATTCCACCGTAACCTGCGTCTTTCCGTCAGGCAACAGATATGGCAGCAGCTTTGTCCGGCGAGCCAACTCCAGACGCTTGGCCAGCGCGTGCGCCGTTTCGATCGGGAAGGGCATTAACGTCTCCGTCTGGCGGCAGGCATAACCGAACATCATGCCCTGGTCGCCCGCACCGGTGTCCAGTGCATCGGTCATCTCGCCCTCTTTCGCTTCGAGCGCCTTGTCAACGCCCATCGCGATGTCGGGAGACTGTTCATGAATGGAGGAAATGACAGCGCAGGTGTCGCAGTCAAAGCCGTACTTTGCGCGGTCGTAGCCGATCTCACGGACGGTTTCACGGACGATGGTCTGGAAATCGACATAAGCCTTGGTGGTGATCTCACCCATGATGCAGACCATACCGGTGGTCGCAAAGGTCTCGCAGGCAACGCGAGACATGGGGTCCTGTGCCAGCAGATTGTCAAGAATCGCATCGGAGATCTGGTCGCAGATCTTGTCGGGATGTCCTTCGGTCACGGATTCGGATGTAAATAACTTTCTCATTTTGTTTCCCTTTCTTCCTTTTATAAAACGGGTTTCATCGGTCGTATGCTACTTATCAAACAAAAATCCCCGGTATGCAAGACTGCACCGAGGATAAAAAGCTGTTCTGATTCTCATCTCTCGGGAATTGGCACCTTATCACAACTGTTTCCCAACTGCCGGGAATTGTGACAGGTTGCCGGGCTTCATCGGGCCAGTCCCTCCGCCGCTCTTGATAAGCATATATTATTATACCATATTTCACCGGAAATTGCAATCGTTAATTTTCACAAGATTTCAAAGCAGGAAATTGAGGAATCCGAGCACCCCATACGAAATCAGCGTCACGATGATGCCGGCAAGCACAACGCCGCCGAAAATGCTGAGGATCGCCGTCTTTTTGTCCATTTTCAGAAGCGCTGCCACAAGCGCACCCGTCCACGCACCGGTTCCCGGCAGCGGAACGCCGACAAAGACAAGCAGTCCCCAGGTCGCGTATTTCGTGACCTTTTCCTTGTTCTTTTCACCTTTTTCCTCAAAGAAAACGGCGATCTTTCCGAGCTTCTCATAGCGCTTCATGAACGCAAAGATCTTTTCAATAAAAAAGAGGATGAACGGCACCGGAATCATGTTTCCGATGACACACAGCGCGAGATTTGCATACCACGCAAGGCCCAGCGCCGTACCGACGGGAATCGCACCGCGCAGTTCAATCAGCGGCACCATCGAAATTAGAAGAATATAAAGGTAGTTTTTCATGTCGGATGTATCCTTTCCCAAACGGGTGTCTCCGTATCCTGCCACCGGACAGAGACCATATTATGTTTATTATACTATAATCTGTTCCAAAATGCAATAGAATCGTGTAAATTGAAATTGTAAAATTTTTTATTTTCAGAAAACTATTGCAATTTTCCGAAAACCTATATATAATAGAATATAAGTAAACCCAATCAAAGGAGAATCACCCAATGGAATACAAAAATTCTTATGACATTATCGTCCTCGGAGGCGGCTTCACCGGCTGTTGTGCGGCACTTGCGGCGGCAAGACAGGGCAAATCCGTCCTTCTGCTGGAAGCATCCGGTTATCTCGGCGGCGCGGCATCCAACTGCCTCATTTACCCGTTCATGTGCTACTGGACACACATTCAGGACGAAAACGGAGAGAAAAAGCGCCACGACCTTTCCCGCGGCATCTTCACCGAAATGGTGCGGGAGCTGAATGCGCGCGGCGGTTTCGTTGATGAGACGCTCAAGGTCATTCTTGACGAGATGCTGGTTTCCGCCGGTGTGCAGGTGCTGTTCCACGCAACCCTGTGCGGTGTGGAAAAGGACGGCGCGCACATCAACGCCGTTTCCGTTGCCACCAAGGCAGGTGTGCTTTCATTCCGGGCAAAGATGTACATAGACTGCACAGGCGATGCCGATCTGTGCGTGATGGCGGAGGTTCCGACCAAGCTCGGACGGGAAAAGGATGATCTCTGCCAGCCGATGACCCTTTGCTTCCGCGTGGCGAATGTCGATAAAAAGGCGTTCTTTGCCGCACGCAGTACCTGGCAGTCCCTTTACAAAGAGCAGCAGGCAAACGGTAAGATCACCAATCCCCGTGAGGACATTCTCGTCTTCGACCACCCGCTGGACGGCGTTCTGCACTTCAACACCACCCGCGTCGTCAAGCACAATCCGGTTGATCCGTTTGACGTCACGAAAGCCGAAATGGAAGCCAGACGGCAGGTCGTGGAGCTGATGAACTTCTTCCGTGAAAACCACATCCCCGGCATGGAGCACGCACAGCTCGTCTACACCGCACCGTCCATCGGCGTGCGGGAAAGCCGGATGCTCATCGGCGATTACGTTCTGACCGGCGACGACCTCGTTGCCTGCACGAAATTCGATGATGCCATTGCCGCGGGCAACTACGACATCGACATCCACAATCCGGAAGGCTCCGGCACAAGCCACTATTATTTCCCGGAGGGAACGTGGTACACAATCCCCTACCGCTCCCTCATCCCGAAAGCAGAGGATGCAGACAATCTGCTCGTCGGCGGACGGTGCATTTCCGTCAACCACGAAGCGCAGGCTTCCGTCCGCATCATGCCCATCTGTGCAACGACGGGTGAAGCTGCGGGCATCGGTGCGTGTGTCGCCATCGACAGCGGTACGACCGTGCAGAATGCCGACGTGAAAAAAATCCGGCAGATTCTGACCGACACCGGCGCGTATACCGGACGCGATTAAAGAAACGGAGTTCCCAATGGCACTGATCGAAGTCAATTATTTTTCCGACATTCTCGGAATGCAGACAAAGATGAACGTCATCCTGCCGCAGTATCCCGGTCTTCCCGCGCGGACACCGATACCGGTACTTTATCTTCTGCACGGAATGTCGCAGACGTATTCGTCGTGGACGCAGTATTCCATGATCGAGCAGTATGCGGAGGAGCGCGGTTTTGCCGTCATCATGCCGGATGCCAATATGAGCTGGTACACCGACATGAAGCGCGGTTATGCGTACTGGACACATTTGACAGAGGAGCTGCCAAACATCGTTCACCGCTTCTTCCCGTCCCTCTCGGACAAACGGGAGGACACGTTTGTCGCCGGTCTTTCGATGGGGGCTTACGGTGCGATCAAGTTCGGGATGCTCCGCCCCGATCTGTTCTCTTATGTCGGCGCATTCTCCCCGCCACCCGATATGGCACACCATATGAACAATCCCGATTTTCCCGACTGGGAGCACTGGCTGTACCATGACATTTTCGGCACGGAAGAGGAATATCACGCAAGCGAAAACGACCTTTACACGCAAGCACCGCTCCGCCGCGATGCGGTCGGCGATACGAAATTCTTCCTGTACTGCGGCACGGAGGACGTGTATCTTCCGCAGTCGCAGTCCATCGCAAATGCACTTTCGGATGCGGATTATGATATGGTTTACAAAGAATCGCCCGGCGACCACAACTGGTGGTTCTGGAACCGCGTGGCGTGGGAGTTCATAAACGAGCTTCCGCTGAAAGGAGGCCAATGAAATGGCACTGCTTCATGTCAAATATCTGTCAGAAGCACTGTACGGACTGCACATCGGAGTCGATGTGATCCTGCCGCAGACAGAGGTACCGGAACACGGACATCGGGTTTTGTGGCTTTTGCACGGCATGAGCGACAATGAAACGATGTGGCAGCGGCGTACTTCCATTGAGCGGTACGCGGATGCGCACAACATCGCCGTCGTCATGCCGGCGGTACAGCTGTCGTGCTATTCCGATATGGCGCATGGGTATCCGTTCTATACGTTCGTCACGGACGAGCTGCCGCGCGTGATGCGGGAGTTTTTCCCGTTTTCCGCACGCAGAGAGGACAATTACGTCGCGGGACTTTCGATGGGCGGAGAGGGCGCCGCAAAAATCGGACTGTCAAAACCGGAGAATTATGCCGTCATCGGCATTTTGTCCGCCGGCGCATTCAACCACCCGTGGACGGACAGCTTTGATTTGTCCAATCCGTTCTCTTACCGGATGTATCTCTGCCACGACGGAAAAACGCTTTCCGGTTCCCCGGAGGATTGCTTTGAAAACGCAAAACACATCCTCGCAGACGGCAGACCCACCCCGCGCATTTATCACGCCATCGGCACAGAGGATTTCCTGCTTGCATCCGCGCATGAAACACGCGATTTCTTTGCATCCCTTGACGGCAATCCTTTTGATTATTTCTACGAAGAACACCCCGGCGCCCACACCTGGGAATTCTGGGATGCGCACATCCAGAGATTTCTCGATTTCATTGACAGAACCGGGGACTTCCGGTAATCCGGAACGGTAAAATGAAACACGGCGATGCCCGCACAAAAAATCGGGTATCGCCGTATTTGTTTTGCATCAATGGGATTCCGCCGGATACGATTCCGTATTGTCCCGGAACAGAAGCGAAATGCACCAGACACCCGCCAATGCGACGACGGTGTAAATGATGCGTGCAATCAAATTGTCAGGTGCAGGTGTTCCGCCGCCTCCCGTCACAAAGGACACCAGATCAAAACGGAAGATGCCGATGCTGCCCCAGTTGAGCGCACCGATGATGCTGAGGGTAAGTGCAAGTTTATCAAGCATGAATAATTCCTCCAAAGATAATTTCCTATGCAGGGATAGTATGAGCAGGATGGAGGTTGTTTATACATGATTATTGAATTTTTACAATATTGTTCGCAATCTCCAGCGTTCCCTCATCCCTGCTGCGGAATACAAGAGATAGATCATGGAAATTGTGGATATTGAAGCAAATATTTTGGAACATATGGAGGATTATGTGGGGGTGCTGCTGTAAACGTAAACGCCGACACGCAGAACAGCGGCTTCATGATCCGATGATTGAGGAGAGGTTTTCGTGTATTATAGAGGAGGGGAAGGGGAAGTTCCGCGAGTATCTGGAATGGAAATAGTGTATTATTGGAGTTAAAAGATAAACGAGCAGAAATGCGGAATGCATCGTGCTTGTTAAATTTTCATTTGTAACTTATGTAATGTCTTCAAAAATTATATGTTCAAAATTTCAGGAGACGGAAGCTGAACATATCCCCAATTTTTGGGACGCCATGCCCACTTTTGTTCGGCATTTGTATTGTTTCTGATAAAACATAAGCCCGGAACACATTCAATGTCAAAATTGTTACCGTTTTTATCTTTATTAAAAAATGTAAAATATGTTTTATATTCTGCATCCATCAGCATGGAAACATCGAGTTTCAATGTCACATCCGCGGTATCATCCTTTTTTCCGGAATAAAAATCATACAAAACATAAGTCGCTTGCGCAACATCTTCCAGATTCCAGATTTCGATCCGCAGTCCGGCATGGCTGACATCCTGCACGTTCCGCCATTTCAGATTGATATACATGGGTTCGCCGGACATAAATTCTACTGTTTTTTTGTTCGGAAAAGATGCTTCCGTCAGAAATACTTTTTGACGCATCATTGCCCACTGCGAGCGATGATAATTTTCAAAATCTATTTTGACGTTATCCGTCATTTGCTTGTTCATATAAATGGATATTGCTTCTTCCGGCAATCCGTCAAAGATGATCTGTCCTTTATTTAAAACGATACACCGATCACACAACTGCCGTATCGTATTCATATTATGGCTGACATACAGCACCGTCCGCCCCTCCTGCTTCGCGGCATCTCTCAGCTTGTCAAGGCACTTTTTCTGAAACGCCATATCCCCCACGGCCAGCACCTCATCCATGATCATAATCTCTGAATCCAAATGTGCCGCCACGGAAAACGCGAGTTTCACATACATACCGGAAGAATACCGCTTGACGGGTGTGTCGATGAACTGTTCCATTTCCGCGAAAGCAACGATGTCATCGAACTTTTTGGAGATTTCGGCTTTCGTCATGCCGAGAATGGCGCCGTTCATATAGACATTTTCGCGACCGGTCAGCTCCGGATGGAAGCCGGTGCCGACTTCGAGCATACTGGCGATCCGTCCGTTATACGAGATGGTTCCCGCGGAGGGTGCGGTGACACGGGAAAGTAGTTTCAGAAGTGTGGACTTCCCGGCACCGTTGTGCCCGATGATGCCGAGTGCTTCGCCTTTTTTCACCTCAAAGGAAATATCATTGAGCGCAAGGAAGCGCTCGTTGCCGTTGTACTGTTTCGCGCCGATCATGGCATTGGGGTCTTCCCTGCCGCAGATGCGCGCCATGAAAGACTGCAAATCTCCCCGCAAGGTTCCGCCGCCGATGGCACCGAGACGGTATTCTTTTGAAACATGGTCGAATTTGATGACTGTATTTTCCATTTTTCTATTCCGATTAAACCGTATCCATGAATGTTTTTTCTACGCGATTGAACAGCATGACACCGAGAAGCAATATCACGAATGTCACGCACCAGCTGAACCCATACGCGCCCCAGTACGGTTCTCCGTAACCGAGATATGCATACCGGATCAGCGTGATGATCGGCGTGACGGGATTGAGCATATAAAGCGCGCGGTACTGCTCTGGAATGATCGTCACGTCATACGCAACGGGTGTGGCATACATCCAGAGCTGAACGCCGAATCCGACGACCATCGCAAGGTCGCGGTATTTCGTCGTTACGGCGGAAATGATGATGCCGATCCCCAGACTGAGCATTGCCATATGCACGAGCAGCAGCGGCGTCAGAAGCACACAGAGGTTCGGGTGAACGTTCGCCCCGGTCGCCATATAATAAAACAGGAATCCGAGGAAAAAGATGTACTGCACCGCAAAGGAAATGAGCTGGGACAGCACCGTGGAAACCGGCATGACAAGCCGCGGGAAATACACTTTTCCCAGAATCGCGGCGTTCGCGGTGAAAGTATTAGAGGTTGCGGTCAGGCATGAGGAAAAATATCCCCACGCCATTGATGCGCAGAAATAAAAGATAAACGACGGCACGCCGGACGGCGCAAGTCCCGCAATATTGCCGAACACAACCGTCAGAACGACAGTCGTCAGAAGCGGCTGAATGATCGCCCACGCCGGTCCCAATACGGTCTGCTTGTACTGCGAGACAAACGTGCGGCGGACGAATAATGTGATGAGATCCCGATAACGCCAGAGTTCACGGAGGTTCAGGTCGAACCAGGAGCGGCGGGAGGAGATGGTGGTTTGGAAGGTGGGGGTGTTCATGTTACCTCATAAATTCATGGATACATTCGGGGAAATATTTTTGGCAGAGTTTGTAAGCGGTCGGAATATGAAATATCAGTAAAATTATGACGAACTTTTTCATTTTACATATTTCGGGATTTATAAAAAATCCATTAAAATTATTAATAAACATTTTTTGGGCATATATAAAATGCTTCCGATATTCCGGATGTAAATGTTTTATTGCATATACATCCCTCATATAATTATTTAGAAAATAATGCTGTGCATGATATGATGATTTTTTGTATTTGTGGATTTTTAAAAATGATGTCATTTCACCTAATATTTCAGTTTTAGACAACCATTTTATTGAATAATTACTTGACATAATACTGTTTGGACGTTGTAAATAGAAGTATAATGGAGTTCCAATAATTGCTACACAATCACTTGCATTTATGGTGTCAAACAGAATCGATGAATCTTCAAAATAACGATCAACAGGGAATCTTATAGTATCAAATATTGTTTTTCGATACATTTTATTCCAAACCATATCATCTATTCCAGGTATTAATGAATAATAGTTTTTAAAGATCTCATCTTTTGTTCTTACGATTGGCTTCTGCGTGGCTTCAAAATGAATATCGATTGAATCTTTCTCCTTTATCTTTGAATATCCACATTGCGCTATATCTGCATTTGTAGATATTGCGCATTTATAAACCAATTCATACATTTGCGGATGTATCCAGTCGTCGCTGTCAACAAATCCGATATATTCTCCCTGTGCGATATCCAATCCCGCATTTCGTGCATCGGAAAGACCGCCGTTTTCTTTATGTATCACACGAATACGACTGTCTTTCTTTGCATATTCATCACAAATTGCAGGACAATTATCAGGAGAGCCGTCATCAACAAGAATGC
>JAFUPC010000001.1 GCA_017481495.1 Clostridia bacterium | reverse complement strand
AGCGGGAGAACGCGGAGCTCCGCGCGGTAATCCTTTGTATGCTCAATCGGGCGCGGGCGGATTACGCGGTGATTCCATACGAGCCGTTCCGGCGGCTGGCGGACATGGTGGAAGCCGGAGAGGTGGATTTTGCCGTGTACGATAACATGGATGGCGATCACGTTGTGAGAGTGCCTGTAACTGCGGCGGTTGTCGGGGGAATGGCGGGGGTGATGCACAAATGACAAACCTTGAAAAATACCTGAAGTTAAAAAAAGAATACAAAGGCTGTGCAGACTCCCAACTGACACAGTATCTGACCATCGTGCAGATGCTAAATCAAGAAAAGGAATCCTTTGAGGAACACAAGAGAAATGTGCGTATGTGGTTGAGAGACATTGAAAAGTCGATGAAAGAGATCAAAGCCAGTGAAATGGGGAAGGAAACAAACAATATACATTGAACGAATACGGTACATAGTCCGCAGATCGCGCGATAGCGCCATCATGTGCGGATTGGCGCGGGATTTCAAATTCAGGGCAGAGGGCGAAATCGGCAATACTGCAATCAAAACATATTCTTCTGCAAAGAAAGCGTATAATGCCGCGATATGCGCGTTTGGATGTGAAGACCATGAGATATATGTTGAGCAGATACACGAGACGATTTCGACGTTATGAAAGGAGGCAAACAGACATGATTGATTATTCCGACCAGTTCGACCGCGAACGCAAATACCGCGTTGAAATCTCGCACCACAAATACGGCTCCGCCCGTGATAATTTTGCATCCGGGCGTGTCGATGCGCTTGCGACAGCGGAGCGGTGCCTGGAAGCGTTCAGCCGCGACAAAAACACGGAACATCTCGTGGATGCGGCGAATTATCTCATGTTCCGATGGATGTTCCCGATGCCGGGCGAACGCTTTACGCCGACGGATTCTTCGGGGTCTGTCGGGACGGTGGGAACGCCAATCAATATGGAGTGACTATGTTCGACATTACAAAAATCAAGGAGAGCATTTCTTGCGTGGATTACGCGCGGCGCATCGGTCTTCCGATTTCCAAATCCGGCGACTGTTGCGCAAGTCCGTTCCACGCGGGGAAAAATCCCACAAGCCTTGTGGTCTTCGATGATTTTTTTACTCGCACAGCGACCAGTTCCGCGGCGAGATGTCCCGCGCCGAGATTTACAATATGTACAAATCGTGGTGCGACGACACGGGACACAAACCGCTGTCACGGGAAAAATTTTTACCGCGGTTCCGGGAGTGCATTGGCGATGCTCTCAAAGACGAAACGCAAGTCCGCAGAAACGGTCAGCGGATACGGGTTTATGTCTTTCAAGACCTGTGACACTTTTTACAAGGAGAAAATACCATGTCAGAAACTACCAAAAAAACACCCGTCCCCGATACCCCGCCCGAGCATAAACGCGGTCGTGGCAGACCCCGCAAATATACCGATGATAACCCAAAACCGAAAAAGAATGAGAAAAATCCGCTTGAGGTCATACACGAGCCGAGATTCAACACAGCAGCAAATCCGACGACTATACCCGAGGGCGACAACAACAAGTATACATCCGTCGCGCTTGCCATCATGGAGATGCCGCGCATCGACAAACGTGACCCCGAGCAACTGCAGAAACGCATCAATGAGTATTTTGCACTTTGCGCGAAGCACGACATGAAGCCGAGCGTTGCCGGCATCGGGTTGTCTACAGGCTTAGACCGCCGCAGGCTGTGGGAAATCAACAGCGGTGTCAACACGCGCGGTCTCCCGCAGGAGTGTGTAGACATCATCCGACAGGCGTATGCAGGTCTTGAGATGCTTTGGGAGTCCTATATGCAAAACGGCAAAATCAATCCCGTGTCGGGTATTTTCCTCGGCAAAAATCATTTTGGGTATCGGGATCAACAGGATGTCGTTGTGTCGCCAGGTCAGCAGGATATTCCGACGCCCGAAGCTATCGAAGCAAAATATGCAGAGTTACCGGACGACTGATAACATTATCCCCGCAAAGGGGATTTTGTTTTTTGCGCAGAGGCGAGAGGTTCGGCGACTTTTGTGGGCTTTTATTAAAAAAAGATTAAAATCACTGTGTTATCCGGTAATGAAAACCAGACGTGCCTACAAAATTAGAACAACTCTCGACTTACGACTGTGCGGCGACTATCCGGCAAAATCGGGCGACTTTCAGCCGACTGGCGACTTTCGACTTTCCCTCTCCGACTTTCGGCTTTTGTGCGACTTTAGGGCGCGGTCGACGACTTTGGTACGACTTTCACGCGACTTTCGGCGTTTGACCCGCCCATCCCCCGAACGCGCACCGTCGGTGAGCATCATGGCATCGGTCCATCCCGCGCAGGCACATCCGCCCGCCGCATCGGGTGCATTTCGCAGTGTCGGGGTCTACGTTGGTGAGGCGG
This sequence comes from Clostridia bacterium, assembly GCA_017481495.1. Lineage (GTDB taxonomy): Bacteria > Bacillota > Clostridia > Oscillospirales > CAG-272 > RGIG3925. The sequence goes on along the minus strand of JAFUPC010000001.1, from coordinate 1,871 downwards.
TCAGCGTAAATAGGCGCATTTCGGGCGCACACGGCGCAAACGGGCGCGGGAACATGAAAGACGTGTATTTACTCACAGAAAAAAGAAAACGCCGTCACGGGGCTGTAAACGCCCGAAAACGGCATTGTTACATTTCGCTCCCCCTCCAGATACCGCCATCCGCCGGCGTACAGGGCGCAGGACGGGCGCGGGTGCGGCGGATGGGCATCCGGGAGCGCAAAAAGAAACGCCCCGGCAGAAGCCGGAGCGCAGTGGTTATTTGTTTGCGCGGGCAAGCCCCGCGATGATAACAGCGATCAGATAGGCGGCGTATACGATAATCATTCGGGGCGTCCTCCGTTGATGGGGGATGCGGCAGAGACGTTCGCGCGCTCCTCACCGTTGTATATGTAGATGCGGCGGGTAACGGTTTCGCCGTCTTCTGATTTTGCCGTGATAGTTTTCGCCGCCTGTTGGCGGGTGTTTTGATTACGGTAAAATTATACCACGATTAATCGTAAATGTCAATAAGATATTCAAGAATAACCGTAAAATTACGAGTATTTACATTTTATTCATATATTGATTTTCTCCGCGCTCGGCGTTGTGTCGCGTTGCCCGTTCTGCCGTTTTCGTCTTCCACACGCCCGGCTCACTCCACCGTCCGCCCGATGGGGGCGGGGGATTTGTGCCGCCGCGCCGCCAGAAATGAACCTCTCCCGCAGAGAAAAAATAAAAAAGTCGAAAATTTACGCAAACCTATTGACAAACAATCCGTAATGTGCTATAATATACTTACGTTAAAACAAAAGAGGTTCAGAACATGGCAAAAAACGTTGCGGCGTACATCCGCGTATCGACCGACGGTCAGCTCGGCGAAGATAAATTCGGACTTGACGCGCAGAAAGAGAAAATTCTGGAATACTGCTCCAGAAACGACATGAATATCGTTGAATGGTTTTCCGACGAAGGCGAAAGCGGAGCGAAGGAACGTCCCGGCTTCGATGAGATTGTTTACGGGGAATCGTTCGGGAACCCTCCGTATGAAGCACTGGTCGTCGCAAAGAGTGACCGTGTGGCGAGAGACATCAACGTGTACTATTACTACAAGATGATGCTCCGCAAAAAGGACGTGGAGCTGATTTCCGTTGCGGAAGACTTCGGACAGTTTGGCGTGTTTTCAAATATGCTGGAAGCGTTCACGATGTGCGTTGCTGAGATGGAACGCGAAAACATCACGAAGCGCACCTCCGGCGGTCGAAAAATGAAAGCGGCAAAAGGCGGGTATGCGGGCGGTCGCGCGCCGATGGGATATAAAATCCAGAACGGCAAACTCGTCATCAACGAAGACGAAGCACCGGTCGTGCGGTTTATTTTCGAGCGCAAGAAAGCCGGACAGACGATGCTCGGCACGGTATCCGCGCTGAACGAAGCCGGATACAGAACACGCGGCGGAAAAGAGTTCGTAATTTCGACGGTACAGAGTATCTGGAACAACGAGCGGACGTACCGCGGAGAATACAAATACGGAGAGGGCGGCACATGGGTTAAGGGACAGCATGAGCCGATATTGGTTGATTGAGATGAAAAAGGTAAAATTAAACGTTTTATGGATCGCCGGTATCGCAGGGATTATCATTGGCATTGCGCTGAACAACCCAGGAATGGCGGGGCTTTCCTCTGCAATAATTTCATGTTCGTCGCTGCTTGTGCTGTCGGCGTTTATTCTGTCGATTATTGACATCGTTTTAGGTGTGGCTTATAAGTTCGCATCGAAGAATAACGCAGACGGGGGGGTGGAGAAAAAAGAAGCATCAATGTGGATAGCGACCACCGTTGTTCTCACGGTTTATGTGATATTCTGCACGCTCCTCATCGGGGTTTCCGTGTTT
>JAFUPC010000020.1 GCA_017481495.1 Clostridia bacterium | reverse complement strand
GCACAAGCTAGTAAGACCCCTTGCAGACTACAAGGTTGATAGGTCACAGGTGGAAGTGCAGTAATGTATGCAGCTGAGTGATACTAATCGGTCGAGGGCTTGAACTACCAATTTCAAGTTCGATTTTATTCATGCTTGAACCATTTCGTCTCTGCTTTTTACAGTTTTTATTCGGTTTTCAATGAGCATTTGACTCCGCAGACATTGGGTTTGCGGAGTTTTTTCATAACCGGATGCGTGGAAAGAGAAAGGATTTCCGTGTTTTAAAACGGAAAATTTTTACATGGAAAAAAGTTTTCACATAGAAAACCCAAAAATGGACGGAACGCTGCGGAACATGACCGCATTGTATCTGACGGACGGAAACCGGATTCTTCTTCTGTACCGGGTCGGTTCCAGAATCGCGGATCGGATGTACATCGGATGCGCAGGCGGTCATTTTGAAAAAGAGGAACTGAACGATGCGCGCGCGTGTGTCATACGGGAGTTAAAAGAAGAAACCGGTCTTTGCGAAGCGGACATCCGGAATCTGCGTCTGCGTTATGTCACCATGCGTCTGAAAAACGGCGAAATCCGGCAGAATTATTACTTTTTTGCGACACTTTCCAATCCCGACACCAAAATTTCCAGCAATGAGGGTACCCTTTCCTGGGTTTCGCTTGATGAAATTGATTCCCTGCCGATGCCGGCGTCCGCAAAGGAAGTCCTTCTACACTACCGCGCCGAAGGGAAAAACGACACGCTTCTGCGCGGGGGAATCACGGAGGAGAACGGAATTTCGTTCCGTGTCCTGAGCGAATTCTGAAAATACGGAGAATACCGATATGAGAACAAGTCCGAGCCGACCGCTGATGCTACTGTGCGCGGTTTATGTATGCGCACTGGGAGGATTGTTCTGCATATCGGCGTTTTCATTTTTGCCGGTTTTGTGCGGACTTGCAGGAATCGCGGTGTTTCTTCTGCTTGCCGAACTGCCGGGTGTCCGGCTGAAACGCTCTTTCTGTATCATGGGCGCGGCGGTGATTTTGCTGGCACTTGCTCTGTCGCAGAAAACCGTCGCCGATTATCGCACGTTTCAAGCGATGGAACCGCGTGATGTCACGCTGGTCGGAAAAGTGGAAACCCTGCATTATGCAAACGACAGCGGCGCGGCGTTTGTCCTGGATGTGAAAACGATGGACGGCGAGCGGGTTTCGGGGAAAGTCATCATTTCCTCCTACGGCGAAAATGCGCGGTACGCGGAATCCGGCGAAACGGTTTCCTGCCGTGTCACGCTCGGGGAGGAAGAATCGCTTGCCGATTACGAAGAATACCGCACCTACAATTTTGCGGATGGGATTTACGCCGCAGCATCCATTACGGATGCAGAAACGTTTACGGTTCTCAAGTCCGCCGGCGGCTTCGGTGCCCTGTGCGACAAAATCGCATCGTATTGCCGCAGGACGTTTCTGACTTATCTTGACGAAGATTCCGCTGCGCTTGTGACGGGGCTTCTGCTCGGTGACAAATCCGCGCTTCCTGCTGATGTGAAGCGGGACTTCCGCCGGGTCGGCCTTTCTCATGTGCTTGCGGTCAGCGGTCTGCACCTCTCGATTCTCCTCGGCGGTCTGCAAAAATTCCTGAACAGTATCCGACTGCACCGCCGGATTCAGCTTTGCATCACCTTTGCATTTCTGCTTCTGTTCATGGGTGTGACCGGATTTTATCCGTCGATTCTGCGCGCGGGCATCATGTGGATGCTCTGTTCCGCCGCGTTTTTAATGGGCGGAAATGCGGATTCCCTGACGGCACTTTCCTTTGCGGCGGCGATCATCTGCATTTTCTCGCCGAACGCGGTATCCGACATCGGATTTCTCTTGTCCGTTTCCGCGACATTGGGCATCCTGCTTTTGGCGGAACCGCTGGAAGCAGTCCTGTCCGCTCATCTTCCGACCGATCGCATCCTGCCGTGGGGACTTCATACGGTGCTTTCCCTGTGCGGAATCACGTTTGCCGCGACCGTTTTCACGCTTCCCGTGACTTTATTTGCATTCGGAGAATTGTCACTTGTGGCACCGCTTGCCAATCTGCTCATGAATCCATTTGTGACCGTTGTTCTTGTTCTGGCGCCGCTGATCATTCTGGCATCGCTTCTGCCTTTTTCCTTTGCGGCATCGTTTTTATCGGTCTTTGCCGGCGGTGCGGCGAAAATGATGATGACGCTCGCCGCGTGGCTGTCGTCGTACAAAAATGCAGTCGCGGGCGTTCGTTATCCGTTTCTCGTACCGCTGTTTGTGCTGTTTATCCTATGTGCTGTGACCATGACTGTGCTTTTCACACGCAAACGCGGACGGCGGAGCATTCTCTGCGTGTATCCGGTCTATTTTATATTCTGCACGGTCTTTGCCGTGAGCATTTCCGTTTATTCCGCTCTTACGGCGGGACAGGTGAAAATCGACGTGCAGGTCTACAAGAAAAACGACATCGTCACCGTGACAACGGGCGGTATGGGACTGCTCATCGACGCCTCAGACGGCGCATATACCAGTGCCAAATACGGCTGGGAACAGCTCTCGGCGCAGAACATCACCCAGCTCGATGGCTATCTTCTGACCCATTATCACACAAAACACACAGCGACCGCGGCAAAGCTCGCCCGGAATACTCTCATCGGAACCCTGCTTCTTCCGACACCGGAAACCGATGAGGAAAAAGCGGTCTATGATGCGCTTGTCCGTGTGGCGAAAAACGCGGGCATCGCCGTGCAGACCTACACGCGCGGCGCGGAAACTGTGGTGTTCGGCAGAGCGGAAATCACCGTTTTCCCGCGGGAAATGCTCGACCGCTCGGCACAGCCCTTATACGGTTATACCATTGAAAAATATGCGGACAATGACACGGACACCGGGAAAACCTTTCTGTGTCTTGGCTCTGCCTCCTTTGAAGCGGAATCGGCATCGGCATTTGCAGAGATGCGCGATGCGGCATTGCTCACCGCGGACATTCTTTTCTGCGGCGTTCACGGTCCGCTTGTGAAATCCGCTTTTAACGGAACAACAGAAAATAAGCTTGCGGCGCTCCTATTTGCAAATGAAGAACTGCGTACCTTCTGCGGTACAGACCTGTCATCCGAAGCGCAGACCGTCTGCACTTTGACGGAAACGGACGGCTGTTCTGTCATTCTGAAATAACAAACAGAGAACCGAGCAGAAAAACGATTGTATATTTTATCCGGCTTTCGGTCAAACTATGGACAGAAATCAAGTTCCATAGGATGACCGGAGGCTTTTTTTATGTCCGAAACAAACGAGACACGACCGAAAACCGCATATCCGACCAGAAGCGCGTTCCGCATCACGCGGAAAATACGGGGTCTTCTGCATTTTGCCGCAAGAGAGGATGCGCCCGCATGGCTTTGCCGCGGGGGAGATGCGTATCTGGTGACACAGATGTCGCGGCAGGTGCTCGCATCGCTGGACCCAAAGCAGAAAATTCCATATACAGAGGAGAAAAACGGAACTCCATATGCGTTTGTGGTCTCCCGTTCCATCGCACCGGGCGCAGGAACCGAGGAAATGATCACGGCGCTTTCACATTTTTCGCCGGATGAAGAATTTCTGTGCCTGTTTCCCGTATTGCGTGCGGCGGCGGCATTATGCGCACTGTGGGACAACCGTCATGCGCTGGATATCCCCGCCGGACTCGGACAATGGATGCAGCAGCTGCACCGTACAAAGGACATCGACTGGGATGCCGTGCATGATGCGCTGTCGGAAGTGGAAAAACAACTGCTTTGCGACCCGTCCGGAGCGTATGCCGAGAGCACGCGGGAGAGCAAAACCGCGTACCGCACGGCGGTGAGAGAATATGCCAAGCGGCATCATCTCACACAGGAAGCGGCGGCAAAAGAGATCCTTTCTTTGGCGGAAAATGCGGTGGATGAAACCGCGGAGATACCCAGGATGCGCAGTCTTGCCGCATGGCTTTTTGAGGAGCCGACGGACGGGCGTGGGGCGTGGGTTCATGCGGGACTGTATCTTGCGGCGGGATTATTATCGGCGGCGGTGCTGGTGTGGCTTCTGCCGGCGGGACTGTTGTGGGCGTGCCTGTTTGCGGGATTTTTGTTTCTGCCGTTTTATGCGCTGGTACGGGAAGGGGCGGACATTGTTTCGGCACATATGGCGGGGAAACATCCCGCATCCGCTTCCATGCCGCTTTTGCAGAAGAAATTCGATGCCATCCCCCCGGAGGGCAAAACGCTTGTCATCACAGCGGCACTTCTGACGGGAGGTGATCACGACCGCGCGCTCATCCGCAATTTAGAGCGTTTTTCTTTGCGGAATCCGGAAAAGCATCTCCTTTTCGGTCTGCTTGCCGACCTGCCGACCGCTGACTGCGAGACCCGCGCAGAGGATGCGGCGATTCTGCGGGATGCTTCGCACATGGTGGAGCGGCTGAACGAAAAGTACGGCGGGAAATTCATTCTTTTGGTGCGGCGGCGCAGATATGCACCCGGTGAGGGTGTCTATATGGGCTGGGAACGCAAGCGCGGGGCGGTACTGACCCTGGTGAAGCTTCTGCGCGGGAAAGCCGATGACGGGGAATTCCTCGAAACCGTCATCCCGCCGGAGGAAGACCTCTCCACGGTGCAGTATATATTGACGCTCGATTCCGACACGGAGCTTCCGGTGGGTGCGGTCAAGGAAATGGTGTCTGTCTTTCTGCATCCGCACAACCGCCCGGAAATTATGGACGGCTGTGTCCGGCGCGGGTGCGCCATGCTTCAGCCGCGGATGGCATTATCGCTTGCGGGCGGTGCGGCGTCACGCCTGACCCTGCTCTGTTCGGGCGGCGGTGGGGTTGACCCGTATTATCGGACGGATGCCGATGGGGAAACCTTACTGTTCGGTGCGGGAAGCTTCTGCGGCAAGGGAATGTTTTCAGTGGATGCGTATCTCGACGTGCTGGGAGATGCGTTTCCGACAAACGCGGTGCTGTCGCATGATTTTTTAGAGGGTGCGCGGCTCGGATGCCGGAATTTTCCCCGCGTGACCCTCTGCGACCGGATGCCCGCCGACATTCTGTCCTATTTTTCGCGGCAGGAACGGTGGGTAAGGGGGGACGTGCAGGCTCTGCGGTTCGCCTTTTCCCGGCACCGGGATGCGGGCGGTCATGTGGTAAAAAATCCAATGCCGATTACCGAGCGGCTCCGTGTCATCGACCATGTCCTGTACGCACTGATTCCCCCGGCTGTGGTGCGGTGTGTCCTCATCGCTTCTTTTTTCTTATCGGGATGGCAGACGGTTATCGTATGGCTGCTTGCATTCTCGTCGCGGATCCTGCGGCCGGTGCTGTCGTTGTGTTCTCCGCGGACATGGCGCAGTGCCTGCCGTCGGTTTTACGGTGCGGCATTACCATTCTTGCGGAAAAGTATTTTATGGTTTGGGTTCCGGGTGCAGTTTACCGTTTATGAGGGATGGGTGAATCTCCGCGCGGCACTGACCGCGCTCTGGCGGATGCTCGTCACGCACCGGCATATGCTCGCATGGGTGACAGCCGGGGAAACGGAAGCGCGCGCACAGAAACGACGGCAGACACTTTCGGGTATGACCGCCGCACTTTGGGTATCGGTACTTGGTGGAGCGGTGCTCCTGTTTTCCCCGTCCTTGTTTGCAAAATTCATCGGCGTTCTGTGGATACTATCCCCTGTGACAGCGCTGTTCCTTGGCAGAAAACCGGGAAATCATCAGGAAATACAAACCCACGACACCGCACAGCTGCGGACGTATGCCGCGGACATCTGGCGGTATTTTACGGACAATGTGGGAAAAGAAACCTGTTATCTGCCGCCGGACAACGTGCAGTGGTTTCCACACCCGAAAAAGACGGTTGCGCACCGTACCTCGCCGACCAATATCGGACTGTATCTGATGTGCTGTGCCGCCGCGTGCGACCTGGGGCTTCTCTCGCCGCGGGCGCTGTATGCGCGGTTTTCGGACACGCTTGACACCCTTGACAACATGGAAACGTACCGCGGTCATTATTACAACTGGTATTCAACGGACAACGCGCGCCCCATTGGCACCCCATATATATCAACGGTGGATTCCGGCAATCTGGCGTGTGCCTTGCTTTGCGCGGCGGGAGCCGCCGACGAATACGCATCGGAGGAAGCCGGATTGTCTTCCGCCGCCACCCGGATGCGGAATATGGCATATCGGATGGAGTTCGGATTTCTGTACCGCGAAAAAAAGGGGCAGCTGTCCCTCGGATATGACTGCAAAACCGGGATGTTGTCGGAATCCTCCTACGACCTTTACGCAAGCGAAGCGCGCTCGGCGGTGTATTTTGCCATAGCCGCCGGGCAGATTCCTGCCGATGCCTGGGCGCATCTTGCCAGACCCGTTTTGTCCCGGCACGGCCGCATCGGAATGCTGTCCTGGACGGGAAGCGCGTTTGAATATTTCATGCCCGCGTTGTGGCTCGGATGCCCAGCGGATTCTTTTGGCGCGGAAGCGTTGTCTTTTGCGGCGGCGGAACAGTGGCGGGAACGCATCTCCGTTCTGACGGATGACGGGTGTGTGGAGGTCGCCGGGAAGTCGGAGGGCGCGTATTTTGCATTTGATGCGGAGAAAAATTTCCAGTATCAGCCGTGCGGGACGGGCGCGCTTGCCATCTGCGCGGGCATGGATGCACAAACGCTTGTCATGCCGTATGCGCTGTTTCTGATGCTCGGACAACAGGAGATCCCCACAGAAATTCTGCTTTCCGATTTGCGAAAATGCGGGATGTACGGGGAATACGTCTTTTACTAAGCACTTTACATGACCCGCTCGCGGGTCGGCGGCGTCTTTGCT
>JAFUPC010000019.1 GCA_017481495.1 Clostridia bacterium | reverse complement strand
TGATATTCTGCTCCACCAGCTCCGGGGCGGTCGTGTTGGAACGCAGACTGCCTGTGCGGTGGGTGGAGATGAAACGGAACTCATCGTCGTACAGAAGCGCGATGACCTTCGAGCCGCCGGAGTCAAGGGCAAGATGATATTTTGACATGGATTGCTCCTTTGTGTTGCATACTTTTCCGTATGCAACCGGTTTACATATAGAAGATATTATCTTTGTATTCCTTGAAAATTCTTGCGTTGTGTTCGTCGCCGCCGTCGATGTTCGCGCTCATGAAGACCGGCGGAACGATGCCGTCCGCGATCATCTGCTCCACGGCTTCGATGACGATGGCGTTGAGGATCGCCGTGCCGACCGCAGTGGACGTCGGGCCGATCTTTTCTTCAAGCCCGTCCAGCTTGACCGCCGCGTCGCCTTTGACACCGCAGTTGTCAATGACAATGTCGCAGACCTCGGCAAGCCGTTTTCCGCTCGGATGGCGGGAGGTGACAGCGTTCGTGTATTCCAGGTTCGTGATGCAGATCGTGTGAACGCCGCGCGCTTTTGCTTCCAGTGCCATTTCCACGGGAACCGTGTTGCGGCCGGAGACGGAGTGCAGAAGCAGAACATCGTCCGTACCTACATGGTTCTGGTCAAGAATGGTCTTGCCGAGTTCTGGAATGCGTTCCAGGGAACTGGTCATCGTGATCGGGCGGGTGTTCAGCATGAAGCCGGGGAAGAAAATGGGATTGATGACCGCAAGTCCCCCGGTGCGGTAGAAGACTTCTTCCGCAAGAATCCCCGCGTGCGAGCAGCCGAATACAAAGACGTTTTTCTTCGCTTCGATGGCACCGGCGATCAGATTCTTCGCATTGGTCAGCGCATCCTGCTGGGTCTCCCACGCGCGGGTGATGGTTTCGGTCACGGTGGTGATGTAATCGTTTCCTCTCATGGTTTGAAATTCCTTTCTTTCGGGAATATGTGTTGCAGATATGCAGATATATTATCATAAAATTCGGAATTTTGCAAGGGGTTTTTGCAAATTCGTTTCAAATAATTTCCATCGAATAAAACCGGCACAGTCCCTCGCAAGCATCAATGCCGAGATGGAACGTTTCATATAGATCCTGTACATCGAGCGTCACGGAAAGTGCGTCTGCTTCAATTTCTAAATGCTCTTTATTTACAGAAACGGACAGCGTATGCCGCACATCCTCCGCATAGGGCAGGGTGATGCCAAGCAGCTTTTTCCATGTGACGGTCTTCTCCTCGTCCATTTTCATGCGCCAGACGTTGACGCCGTTTTTCCAGAGAACGACTTCGATGTAGTCGCCGTATTTCAGGGCGCCGTTTTCCTCATAAAGCTTGTCCGCGATCACGATGAGCGGCGCAGCAGCACCGGAAAAGGCGCATTCCGCGGTGATTTTCGCACCGGCGGTATACGGAGCGCGGGAGAGCAGGGAAACATTGTCCCAGTCGTACATCGCCGCGGAATTTTCCCGGTTTTCCACACAGTCGTCGTTCTGGATGAATTCCGGTGTCCCGTCAAAGCGGTAGGAATAGGCATAAACGGCGTTGCCGGTCTGCCACGCACCTTTGGCAAAATTCAGTTTCATAAGCACCTCTTGAAATAAAACGTATTTATAAATAGGATATTATAATTATTCTTTCACGCGCTCCAGCGTGACAAGCTCCTCCACGCCGTTTTCAGTCGCGGAAATATACATTTTGTCGCCACGCACCTGCATTTCAGCATATGTCCCGGCTTCCACTTCGCCGTCGTCATAGGTGATGTTGAACAGCACACAGGTCACACCGTCATAAGAATAGGAAAACGTAAACTGCTCCTCGTCAAGGATGACTTTCTTTCCCGTTTCGTCATTGTAAAAATAAAAATAACAGTCGTTCATGTCCGTGAGCGCTTCGCCTCCCACGACGCATTCGGTGATTTTCCACGTCCCCGTGATCTCCCCGTCCCCGGAGCAGGAGGGCAGTCCTGTCAGAAGAAGAACAAGACAAACAAGCGCACAAAGAAGTGTGTGGAATTTATGATAACGGGATTGAAAATGAGTGTGCATGAGCATTCCTTTCGTGTCGGATAAAAATAAACAGCTTTTAATAATTGTCAGGAACCGGAAACCGGTGTCGGCGGAGAGATGGTTCTGTCCTTATTATACCATAATCGGGCGTCATCCGTAAAGGCTTTTTTGAAAATTTTTGAAAAATATCTTGATTTTTTTATCCGGATGTGGTATAATATCGTACAGTATCAGCCGGTGTGTTGGAATTGGTAGACGAGGAGGACTCAAAATCCTCAGTCAGCAATGACGTGCGGGTTCGAGCCCCGCCACCGGCACCATACGTTAAACCGCCTTGCAGTTTAACTATAAAAAGCACTGCAAAGCAGTGCTTTTTTCAATGATATCCGGGCATTCGCCCGGGTGATATACCCTGCGGGTATGATATCCGCTTCGTGGGTGATGAATGAAAAAGCTACAATGCCGGATATTATATCATATCGCGCAAGCGATATATCCTTTCATGTTCTCGCCATTCAACGCTTTACGGCAAACCCATTAAATCCAAAACTTGAATAAAACCAATAAAAGAGAGGTCACCCCATGACATCCTACGAAAAAATGCGCTCCGGAAACGTCTACATTTCCACCGACGAAACCCTGCTCGCCATCCAGGCAGAGTGTCTGGAATTGCAATATGACTACAACCTGACACGTCCGTCGGAGGGTGAAAAACGGCAGGCACTGTTGAACAAGATGTTCGCCGAGATCGGCGAGGGAAGCTATATCGAACCGCCGCTGCATGCGAACTGGGCGGGACGGCACGTGCATTTCGGGAAAAACGTCTACGCGAATTTCAATCTGACGCTGGTGGATGACAATGACATCTACGTCGGCGACAACACGATGCTTGGCCCGAACGTCGTCATTTCCACGGCGGGACATCCTGTGGAGCCGGAGCTCCGCTCGCGCGGCGCGCAGTTCAATATCCCCGTGCGCATCGGCAAGAATTGCTGGCTCGGCGCGGGTGTCATCGTTCTTCCGGGCGTGACCATCGGCGACAATACCGTGGTTGGCGCGGGAAGTGTCGTCACAAAGGATCTGCCCGCCAATGTCGTTGCCGTCGGCAGTCCCTGCCGCGTTCTGCGCGAGATCGGGGCGCATGACAGGGAATATTATTACCGCGACCGGAAAATTGCCGACTGCGACATTGATTGATCGCCGGAAAACGCAATGTTTACACTTTATTTACAAGTTCCGCGGTGAAATATGGTATACTATACTGTGCTATATTATTCCATCCTGTTTTTTGACATCGAAAGGAAACCATACGGATTATCATGAGTACCCCATATAACCGCCGCCGCAGAAAGAACCGCGGTGCGGCGATGATCATTGTCACATTCACCGTCATCATGGTGCTGCTGCTGGCACTGTTCTTCACCTTTGCCATGAAGCAGACCGCCGCTGCCCCCCAAGGCGACCAGACCATCCCGACCGAAACAGGCGGGGAAATGACCACCGGTTATCCCGACATCGCAGAATCCCCCGCCGGTACCTCCGGCATGGGACAGAACGTCCCTGTCAACGCCGTTCCCGATGACACACAGGACAGCACGGTAAAAGGCGGTATGATCACACCGGACACGACAGCCGTTGTCACAGAAGCCCCCGAAACAACGGCGCCCTCCAAGGTGACAAACAAGACCCCGGACATCATCCCCGTGACCTACAACGAGGAATTATTGTCCCAGGTCGCCCTGCCCGAGGGAACCGCGCCGGACGGCTACCGGGAGAAGCTGGTCTTCTACGGCGACTCCACGACCCACGGCATGAAAGCTTATAAGGTCTTCGGCTCCCGCGAAACCACGCAGGTCTGGACACCGACCAGCGGCACGCTTGCCCTGTTCCGCGCGGCGACCGACCTTGTGTATGACCCGAATTCCGGAACCGAAAAATCCCTGTCCGACATCTGTTCCGACAACAAGCCGGAATACCTCATCGTCACGCTCGGCGTCAACGGTGTGTCATTCATGGACCGCGACTATTTCAAAACGGAATACCAGAAGCTTATCGACATCATTCTGACCGCATCGCCGGATACGCACCTGATTTTGCAGTCCATTTACCCGGTCGCGCGGTCGTATGAAAAGCAGGATTCCATCAACAACAACAAAATCCAGGCGGCAAACGAATGGATCGTCGAGCTGGCATCGGAGAACAGCCTGCCGTATCTGAACACCTATTCCGCGCTGGTCGGGGAGGACGGCTATCTGCCTGAAACCTATCAGAACGGCGACGGAATGCACTTCAACGAGCAGGGGTTTGCTGTGGTCATGGATTATGTGGAAACGCATCCGTGTACCTGAAAACGAATTGATAAACAGCATTTAGAAACCAAAACAACAGAAAGAAACCGAAAGGAACCCCGATATGAACAATACAAAAAGAATGATCGCACTCGCACTCAGCGTCCTGTGCCTGACGACCGCCGCAACCATGACCGCCTGCTCCGGCGGCAGTGACAGCGGCAAGGATACCACCGCCGGAGAAAGCACATCCACAGCGACCCTTGACAGCATTTATGAAGCCGTGTCGGCGACCCTGCCGAATGCGGACACCCTGACCGATGCGCAGGACAGCTATCTCTCAGGATTTTTCGGCGGCGCGACCGCGGACGATTTCGCTTCTTATAAGATCGTCATGCAGTCCATGTCCACTTCCATTGACAACGTGGGTATTTTTGAAGCCAAGACGGCGGATGACGTGAAGAACATCGAAGCGATGATCGACGGATTCCTTGATTTCTACGAAAACACCGTCTGGGACGACACCTATCTCGAAACCGAATTTCCGAAGCTGCAGAACGCAGAGCGCGTGACGGGCGGCAATTTCGTCATGTATGTCATCGCTGACGACGATACCCGCGCCGCGGCGATTTCGGCGTTTGAAAACGCGGTAAAATGATCCTTGGCAGACGGTTTCAGAAATGACTTTCCGGATGACAGAAGAACAAAAGCAGTTCTATAAAATGGCGGTGTCCTTGACGCTGCCGATTGCTTTGCAGAATCTGATGGACACCGCGGTGTCCGGGGCGGACGTGCTGATGCTCAATTTCGTGTCGCAGTCCGCCATTTCCGCATCGTCCCTTGCGGGACAGGTGCAGTTTGTCCTCAATATGATCTTCTACGGACTGTCCTCCGGCACGGCGGTGCTTTGTTCGCAGTACTGGGGCAGGGGAGACCGCCGCACCATCGAAAAGATCATGGGCATCTCTCTGCGCATTTCCGTGTGTATCAGCCTGCTTTTCACGCTTGCGGGATTTTTCATCCCGGAGCTGATCATGAAAATCTTCACAAACGACACAGAACTGATTTCTCTTGGCGCACAGTATCTGCGTGCGGTCGCACCGGGATATGTCTGCTCCGGCTTTGCGACAATGTATTTGTGTGTCATGCGCTCGGTGGAACGGGTCATCGTGTCGGCGGCGGTGCATTCCGCGGCGGTGTTTGTCAACATCGGACTGAATGCGTGCTTCATTTTCGGTGTCGGGCCGTTTCCCGCCCTCGGCATCGCGGGCGTTGCGCTTGCGACTTCCATTACACGAATGCTTGAGGTCGTGTACTGTGTGCTCGATGCGGCGTTTTTCTGTCGGGTCATCCGGTTCCACCCCGGGGATCTGATCGCCCGCCGCAAAGTGCTGATGCGCGACTTTATCCGCTATTCCGTTCCCGCGATGGGAAATGACATCGTCTGGGGACTGGCATTTTCGATGTATTCCGTCATCCTCGGCCATATCAGCTCGGACATCGTTGCGGCGAACTCCATCACAACGGTCGTGCGGTCGCTGGGTACCGTTGTCTGCTTCGGCGTATCGAGTGCGGGCGGCATCATCCTCGGCAAGGCGATGGGGGATAATCAGCTTGAAAAAGCGGAACTGTACGGAAAACGGCTGGTCAAATTATCCGTTTTAACCGCGCTGTTCGGCGGAGGGGTCGTTCTGCTCGTGCGGCCGCTTCTGCTTGCGTGGATGGATGTGACGGCGGTCGTACACGGCTATCTGAGCGTCATGCTCCTCATCACGGCATATTACATCATGGGGCAGTCCGTCAACACGATGCTCGTCTGCGGCGTGTTCCGCGCGGGCGGCGATACCCGGTTCGGTCTGTACTGCGACATCATTTCGATGTGGGTCTACGCAGTCCCTGTCGGACTGCTTGCGGCATTCGTTCTGAAGCTGCCGCCGCTGTGGGTGTATTTCATTCTGTGTCTGGACGAATTCGTCAAGATGCCGGTCATCGTGGCGCATTATAAAAAGAAAAAGTGGCTTCGCAACATCACGCGCGCGGAGACGGACTGAAAAGCACGCGGCAGCATCGGAGAATAATAAACAGCGTTTATAAATAAAAACGGGGTGCATACACACCCTGCTTTTTTTATCTTTTCCCGTCAAACGCATTCCGCTCCACATATTCCCGCATCCGGTTGTAAAAGAACACATACAGCAAAACTCCCCCGATGATGCACACCGGAATCGTCACATACCGTCCCAAAATCCATACACCCGCCGCGACCGCGCAGAAAAGGATCGCCGAAAAGATCAGAACAGCGCGGTGGTCACAGAGCCATTTCCGCCGGAAATAGGCGATCCTGTCCGACAGGGGAAAGCGGGGATCGGTCGTATCCAGTACCGGTGTTCCGGCGGCGGATGTACCGTGGGCACTTGTCTCCCCGGATGCGCTTTGATTTGCGGATATGTTTCCGTCATCCGAAATCAGGTCATCCACGGAAATTCCGTACAGCTGGGAAAGCTGTGTCAGACGGACAAGATCGGGCAGTACCGCGCCGGTCTCCCAGCGGGAAACGGTTTTTGATGTGACACCGAGCCGCTCCCCGACGGCTTCCTGTGTCATGTGACGGGAACGGCGGCAAGCCGCCAGACTTGCACCGATGGTTTTTGATTTCATACGGTAATTCTCCTGTTCGTTGTTTTGCCATTATGATACCACAAAACCGGGGAAATGTCCACCCCATAATGTGAGATTTTAGGGGACATGAGAGAAAAACGGACATAAAAACAGGAGCCGGACGGCTCCTGCGGTTCAGTGATCCCCATAATGTCCTTTGCATGAAACGATTTCAAGAATGTCATCGTTGATACGGTATACCAATCGGTTGGTATCGTCGATCCGTCTGCTCCAGAACCCGCTGAAATCTCCTTTCAGTGCTTCCGGTTTTCCGAGTCCGTCGAAATTACCGCGCTCAATGTCACGAATCAGTCCATTGATCCGTTTCAGCGTTTTTTTATCCTGACTTTGTCAGTAAAGATAATCTTCCCATGCTTCATCAAACCAAATTTTTCTCATTCCTCGGAATCCAGAAGCTCATGCTCCTGTCCTTTCCCGGCGTTCAGCGCGGCAATGCCGCGGCGGAGATGCGCAAGATTTTCCTCGGAATAAAACGGGTCAACGGAAACATCAAACGGGATCCGCTTTTCACGGGTCATTTTCTTTGCGAAAATCAGAAATGCGGTCGTCATGTTCATGCCAAGTTCCTGACAGGTCGATTCCATATCGTGCTTCAAGGATTCGTCCATCCGGATCGTTACCATTGTCTGTGCCATGTTTCTCACTCCTTTGTTATTTTATTATACATCAAACGCCATACAATATCAATACACGGTATGTAAATTTGCTGTGAACAATTTTCCCGTCGGAAAAATTCCCCGAACCTGTTGACAACGGAATGCACATATGGTATAATGAATTTATAAAAATGTTTTTGCGAGGAGGCCCGGACATGGAAAATCAAAAGCAGACCTGCCTCTACTGCGGCAAATTTTCCCCCAACGGAATCCTCTGCTCTCCGGAGTGTGAAAAACGCCATTGCCGGTTTGAGCGGAACAAGAAGGTCGATCGGCTCTGCCATATTCTATGCTTTGCGGTGGGACTGATGTCGATTCCGGTTTGCGTTCTGCCGTATGATAAGGCAACTGTTCTGCTGACGGTTGAGGGCGTATTGGGGATTGGCGTCTGTATCCTCACAATCGTTTTTCCGTACAGCAATCGTGAGAATCTGTGCGAAAAGGACGCGGAGAGCGGACAGCGGATACGCAATGTAATCTGGCTGCTCCTTCTTCTGCTGATTCTGGCGATTGGCTCATACCTTATGGTAAAATTCCGATACCGACATTAAGATTGGAGGCGCAGATGATGGAAAAACAAGAAAAGACCTGCCCCTACTGCGGCGCCCGCTCTCCGCTCGGCAGACCGTGCTCCCCGGAATGCACCGCCGCACATGAAGCCTACCGCGCGCGTGCCGTGTGGTCAAAACGTATTTATTATATCACAGTCGCGGTGTGTGCGGTGTATCTTCTGCGCTCGCTTCTGCCGGATGCGCTCCGGACGGCTATCATCTCTGTCTGGGCGGTGTTTCTGTGCGTAAAGCACATCGTGTGGCCGTACTCCTTCCACGTTGTCGGATGCGAAAAAAGCACCGAGCGGCGTGTGCGGATGACAGGGATCATTGCACTGTGCCTGGTCGGCGCGCTTCTTCTGTTTCTGTATACGCTGGATGCGGAACGTGTCACCAGGGTGGTGCACTGACATGCCCCACCCCATAGAATTCATCTTGCCGTTCTTCCGAACGTCATTTTCCGAGAAAAAATCCCGGAAAAGCGATGAATTCCGGGCACTTCATATCACGTCTCGTCGTCCAGCGCGGGAAGCGGTTCGGAAAGCAGCGGCTCCGCATTTCTGCGCACAGGCTTGCGTTTGAGCAGGTCGTAGCGGAATTTTTTGCAGTGATGCCCGCCTTCTACCACCCCGCGCATCTCGCACAGAACCTCGTCTCCGCGCAGGGGAGAGGCGTGCTCGCACATCGCGCAGACCTCCGTGATATCCAGTTCTTCCCGCTTGGCTTTGTTCAGTCGGATCGGCATTGGGATACTCCTTTTTGATTTATGATATATTTATCATACCACAGAATCGGAAATTTTGCAAGACCCCTGGCACTCAAAATCTGCATTTTGACCCGGAAATCATCGCAAAATTCCGCCAAAAACCGTTGTTCGGGTGCAGAAAACCGTCTCTGGCACAAAAAAATAAAAAAATTTCAAGAAAATTTCAAAAAAGACTTGATTTTTTTCGGAAAATATGGTATCATTAATTGTACTGTGAATTCGAATGTGAGGTGCAATAGATATGAAACAGGGTATTCATCCCGAATACAAGGAATGCACGATTACCTGTGCATGCGGCGAAGTCGTCAAGACCAGATCCACCAAGGGTGATCTGCGCGTTGAAATTTGCTCCAAGTGCCATCCGTTCTTCACCGGCAAGCAGAAGTTTGTCGATGCAGGCGGTCGCGTTGACAAATTCAAGAAGCGTCTCAGTATGTCGGCTGGCGCAAAGTAAGCCGATATCCGGATTACCGAATAAGATGGGTGCAAAACGCCGTACACTATGGCCTGCACCCTTTTTATTTTTTTAGTGAGGTGAAACGATCTTGAAAGAACTTCTGACAGATGAAAAAACTGCCGTTACGGAAAACGCCCGGGCAGTGCTTGTGGGACTTGTCACCCGCGGGCGCGATGAGACCGAGTGCGAGATCTCGATGAACGAACTGGAACGTCTGCTTGATACCGCCGGCGGGGAAGTGTACGCGCGGATGGTACAGGCAAAGGAAACGCCGGACATCCGCACCTGCATTGGCTCCGGTAAAGTGCAGGAGCTGGCAGAACTGTGCCGCGGCGGAGACGTGAAGCTGGTCGTGTTCGACTGCGACCTGACCCCGGCGCAGATCCGGAATCTCGAAAAAGAACTGGACGACGGCGGCGACATCCGTGTCATCGACCGCTCCATGCTGATCCTCGACATTTTTGCACTGCACGCAACCAGTGCGGAGGGCAAACTGCAGGTCGAGCTTGCCCAGCTGAAATATACCATCCCGCGTCTGGCGGGTCACGGCGCGGAAATGTCGCGGCTGGGCGGCGGTATCGGCACGCGCGGCCCCGGTGAATCCAAGCTGGAATCCGACCGCCGTCACATCAAACGGCGCATCGCGGCACTGGAAGAGGACATCCGGAATCTGGAAGCCGCCCGCGCGACCCAGCGCAAGCAGAGAGAAAAATCGGGCATCCCCAAGGTCGCCGTCGCAGGCTATACGAACGCGGGAAAATCGACCCTGCTCAACGCTCTGACGGGTGCGGGAATCCTTGCCGAGGACAAACTGTTCGCCACCCTTGACCCGACCACGCGCAAATTTGCGCTTCCCGACAGCACGGAGATTCTGCTGACGGACACCGTCGGCTTTATCCGCAACCTGCCGCACCATCTGATCAGTGCATTCCGCTCCACATTGGAAGAAGTGCTGTATGCCGACGTCATTCTGGTCGTGCTGGACTTCTCCGACCCCGAATGCGCATCGCAGCTGTCCGTGACAAAACAGCTCATTTCGGAGCTTGGCGCGGGCGACAAACCGATTCTGTACGCGCTCAACAAATGCGATACCAGACCTGCCGATGCCATCAAACCGGCGGATGCCGATTCCGCACGGACGGTGGAGATCTCCGCCCTGACCGGCGCGGGACTGGATGCACTCATCGAAAAGCTTGCGGAAATTGTCAACGACGGCAAACGCAACGTCTGGTTCCGCTTCGGACATGATTCCCAAGGGGCGGCGGCACAGCTTTATAAATACGCCGCTGTTCTGCGCGCGGAATATCTCGATGACGGCACGTATCTGTTTGCCACTGCCGACAAAAAGGCACTCGGAATGTTTGAAAAATATCTTTCCGAAAAACCGGACGGCATCGACGACTGACATGGCAGAGGAGCTGTATATCACACTGGAACGGGAGGCTTCTGACTCCTTTGTCGAAAAGAAATCGGAGTTCATCGGCTACGCCCGCCCCTGTAAAACGGAAGAAGAAGCGCTTGCTTTCATTGCGAAGATCCGGAAAAAGCACGCGGATGCAAAGCACAACGTTTACGCCTACTGCATCAAGGAAAACAACATCATGCGCTTTTCCGACGACGGAGAGCCGCAGGGAACAGCGGGAATGCCTGTCCTTGACATCATCCGCAAAACGGGCTTCACGGACGCCTGCATCGTTGTGACGCGCTATTTCGGCGGCATCCTGCTCGGAACCGGGGGACTGGTGCGCGCGTATTCCCACGCGGCAAAGCTGGCGGCAGAGGCGGCGCATATCATCACCTACGAACGCTTCACCGAATGCGAGGTCATCTGCGACTATACCGATTACGACAAAATCAAAGCTGTTTACCCGTCGTTCGGTCTCAAGGTCGATGATACCGTCTTTGCGCAGGATGTCACCCAGAAGCTTGCCGTGCGTTCGTCGGAAGCGGAATCACTTGTCGGAACCCTGACCGAGCTAACGAACGGTGCGGTCCTCATCGACGTAACCGGGGACCGATTTGACTTTTTACCGTAATTTTCAATAAAAATATAAAATTTTTCGCCGTTATAAAAATTTTTCGATACGAAAAAAAGGGAAAACGCGGTTTTGTGCGTATATTATATTATGAACGCGATAAAACCGATGATACAGAGAAAGTGAGGGGCGGCTGTGGCACTGCCGGAAGGGTTCATTGAAGAACTGAAAATCCGCAACAATATCGAGGATGTCATCTCCGCCCACGTCACATTAAAGCGGGCAGGCTCCAATCTGGTCGGTCTGTGTCCGTTCCACAACGAAAAATCGCCGTCGTTTACGGTTTTCCCGGCAACACGCGGCTTTTACTGCTTCGGATGCGGCGCGGGAGGAGACGTCATCACGTTCGTGATGAAAACGGAGAATCTCGATTACATCGGCGCCGTTGAATTTCTGGCGAAACGTGCGGGCATCGAGATGCCGGAGGACGATTTCCGAAAAAAAGAGGACAGCGGTGTGAAAAAATCCCGTGTCCTTGCCATGAACCGCGATGCGGCACGGTTTTACCATGCGATGCTGTCAAAGCCGGAGGGCGCGGCGGGACTTGTTTATCTGCGCTCCCGCGGACTGTCCGATGCGGTCATCAGACGGTTCGGACTCGGCTTTGCGCCCGACGAGTTTTCGCTTCACAAAAACCTGTTCTGCGACCATATGCACGGGCTTGGGTATACCGATAAAGAGCTTGTCGGCGGATTCCTCTGCTCCGTGTCACAGAAAAACGGACGGCTGTATCCCATTTTCCGCAACCGCGTGATGTTTCCGGTCATCGACACGCAGGGCGAGGTCGTCGCGTTTGGCGGGCGTGTCATGGATGACAGCAAGCCGAAATACCTGAACTCCTCCGATACCCCGGCGTTCAAAAAAAGCAGAAACCTGTTTGCGCTCAATTTCGCGCGTAGCCACTGTGCGGAGCGCCTGATCCTCTGCGAGGGGTATATGGATGTCATCGCCGTTCATGCGGCGGGCATACCGACGGCGGTCGCAACACTGGGCACCGCCATCACGCAGGAGCAGGCGCACATCATGGCGCGGTACACAAAAGAGGTCGTCATCGCTTATGATATGGACGATGCCGGACGGCGCGCTGCGGACAAGGCAATCGCGCTGCTTGAGGGGGTCGGCGTGAAAACAAAGATCCTCAAGCTCGACGGCGCCAAGGATCCCGACGAATTTATCCGCAAAAAAGGCGCGGATGCGTTCCGTCTCAGGCTGGACGACAGCGAAAACCAGTTCGATTACCGGTGCAATACGGTCATCGCCCGGCACGATATGGACGACTTCAACGACCGCATGGCGTGTGTAAGCGAGATCACCGCACTGCTTGCGACCCTGCGCACGGACGTGGAGCGGGATGTCTATATCGGACGGCTGTCCGAGCGGCTCGGTGTCAGCCGGGAAAGCCTGAAAAACGACGTGCTCCGTTCCCACCGCAAAAAGGAAAACGCCCAGAAGCGCGAGGAGACCCGGCGCATCGTCGAGAAAACGGCGGGGGTCGGCGACCGCATCAACCCCGACAAGATGAAATACCGCTCGGCGGCGGCGGCAGAGGAGACTGTGCTCGGCATCCTGCTTCTGTACCCGGAACGCATTCCTGGCAGCCGGCAGCTACTTTGCGAGGACGATTTTGTGACCGCATTCGGGCGGCGGGTATACGGATTTCTGCTTGCGTGTACAGAAACGCACGGCGGGTTCGACATGGGCTATCTCGGTGAGGAATTCACCGAGGGCGAAATCGGATATCTTGCCGGCATCCAGGCATCCCGTGCGGTGCTGACGGACAACGGCGATATGGTGCTTGCGGACGCGGCAAAGCGGCTCTGCGAGGAATCGGAGCGCATCCGGCGGCGGGAATCGGTCGCGACGACAGATGACATTGATGAGATTCTCCGGCGGAAACGCGCGGAACTCACATAAACAAAAGTAAAAGTATTTCCTGAAGAAAGGATTGCAGAATGAGTACTGAAGAAAAGGATTTGCAGGGCATTCCTGCCGGACCCGAAGACGGGGAACAGGAAAAGGGCAGCGAGATCAGTGAGCTGATCAAACGCGGCAAGGAAAAAGGTTCCCTTTCCCAGAGCGAGATCATGGAAGCACTCGAGGATGTCGATTACGATATCGAACAGATCGAGAAGCTTTATGAGACCTTTGAGAACATGGGCATCGAGATCACCGGCTATATGGACGCCCCGGATTTCGACATCGAAAACGAGGTCGCTCAGCTGGAGACCGCCGAGGAAATGGAAAAGATGCTGATGCAGGAGGGTCTCGCCATCGATGACCCTGTGCGGATGTATCTGAAGGAGATCGGCAAAGTGCAGCTGCTCGACAGCGAAGCGGAGCTGGCACTGGCAGAGGTCATGTATGCCGGCAAACGTGCAAAGGAGGAGATGGCACGCGCCGAAAAGAACGGCGAGGTGCTGCCTGAGGAAAAGCTCAAGGAGCTGAAAAAGGCGCAGAAGGACGGTGTCAACGCCGAAAAGAAGCTGGTCGAGTCCAACCTCCGTCTCGTCGTTTCCATCGCAAAGCGTTATGTCGGCAAGGGGATGTTCTTCCTTGACCTGATTCAGGAGGGGAATCTCGGTCTGATGAAAGCAGTCGACAAGTTCGACTACAAGAAAGGCTACAAATTCTCCACATACGCAACGTGGTGGATCAGACAGGCCATCACGCGTGCGATCGCGGATCAGGCAAGAACCATCCGCATCCCGGTACACATGGTCGAGACCATCCACAAGGTCTCCCGCATTTCCAGACAGCTGCTCCAGGAGCTCGGCCATGAAGCGACTGCCGAGGAGATCGCCGCAGAGATGGATATGAGCCCAGATAAGGTGCGCGAGATCATGAAGATCGCACAGGACCCGGTCTCTCTGGAAACGCCCATCGGCGAGGAGGAGGACAGCCATCTCGGCGACTTCATCGAGGACGATACCTCCCCCGCACCCGCGGAAGCCGCTTCCTATACGCTTCTGCGCGAACAGCTCAATGAGGTGCTCTCCACGCTGACCCCCAGAGAAGAAGAGGTGCTCAAGCTCCGCTTCGGTCTCAAGGACGGACGGACAAGAACGCTGGAAGAGGTCGGCAAGGTGTTCAACATCACCCGTGAACGCATCCGCCAGATTGAGGCAAAGGCACTGCGCAAGCTCCGCCATCCGAGCCGCTCCAAGCGCCTCAAGGACTACCTTGACTAAAATTTTCCATGCGTTTCAGCGTATTGCACAAAAAAGGTTATGAAAATTTGTGCATGATTCACAAAGTAATCGTGAAAGTGCCAAAAACGCCCGTTTGGATTTTGTGCGAAATGCTGAAAAACGAGCGATAAAAATCACCAAAAACAAGGGCAATCCGGGCTTTTCGGACAGAACTTTTCGTTCGCCGCCGAAAATATGACTTGACATTCCCGAAAATTTGGTGTAAAATATATCAGAACCATAACACGTTGATTGTTTATGAGGAGGATCATTTGCATGAAGAAAAAGTTACTGAGCCTTGCACTGCTTGCAGGCCTGCTTCTGTCTTCGCTTACCGGCTGCGGCTCATCTGGTGAAGATGACAGCGCTTTGGATACGACCGACAGTACGAAAACCGCCACCATCACCCTGACCGCCATTACCGGTGACTCGACGACGGCTGATACAATTCAGGCTGTGCAGGATGCGATGAACAAGCTTACCAAGTCCGAATACAAGACACAGGTCATCCTGCAGCTGAAGACCGAAGATGAATATGTAGCGTTCATCGAGGATCAGGTTGCACAGATCGAAGCTGACATTGCCGCAGAGGAAGAAGCTGCCGCAAAGGCAAAGGAAGAAGCAAAGGCAAGAAAGGAAGCCGAAAAGGCTGCCAATGCCGCAAAGAAGAACCGCTCCAAGTGGACCACAACCACAACCGCGGAAACTGAGGAAACCACTGCCGACACGCAGGAAATGACCCTCGACGAATACGGCCGCGAGGTCGCAAAGTATCCGGAGCTTGAGGGCGCAAGCCTTGATATCGTCTTCATCACTGGCCGCGAAATGCTGGAAGATTTCGTGGAAAAGGAATATCTGCAGGATATCAGCTCCGAGCTTTCCGGCAATTCCAAGATTCTGAACAAGTACATCTATCCGACGTTCCTGAATGCCGGTAAGGTCGACGGCTCCACCTACGCTGTCGTCAACAACCGTCTGATGGGCGAATATACCTACCTCCTCATTGATAAGGAGCTTGCTGACAAGTATAACTTCGCAGAAGCCGAGGATGCTACGACCCTTGCTGACTGCGAAGCTTTCCTGGATGCCGTCAAGGCAGGCGAACCCGATGTCGTTCCGCTGAATGAAGCGGTTGACTTAAACTATGTCCAGTACTGCTCCGGCGAGCGTTCCCTTGTGGGCAGTATGATCAAGGCAAACCATACCACTACCGTCAAGTCCATTCCGAAGAACCTGCTCGGCATTGAATCCTTTGTCACGCACAACATCCTGCTTGAAAAGCTGGAAGACGGCGGCTACATCGGCGAGGGTGAGCGCTATGCTGTTGAAGTACGCAAGGGCTACATCACCACGCCCGAAGAGGAGAACTGGGAAGAAAAGTATTATGTTGTGGAATACGAAAAGCCCATCTGCTCTGACGAGGTTGTCTTCTCCGGTATGTTCGCGATTTCCGCATATGCTTCTGACCTGGAAAGATGTATGGAAATCGTCACCATGCTCAACACCGACGGCGCTCTGCGCGACATTTATGCGTTCGGTGTCGAGGGTGAAAACTTCGAGTACAATGAGGACGGCACCGTTCATATGCTGAACGACGACTGGTCCATGGACTTCTATCACACCGGCAACACGCTGGTCGGTTCCGTTCCGGAAACCCTGCCGGCAAACTATGCTGACATTGCAAAGCTTCAGAACGTCGAGACACTCACCAGCCCCTACTTCACTTGGGAATATGAGATCACCGAAGAAAACGAAGCAGCATACGAGGAATATCTCGCAGCAGCTGCCGGTTATCTGGCTGAATTTGATGCAGCCGCTGACAAGGCCGCGTTTGCGGAAGCACTTGTCGATGAGCTGAAGGGCGATACCGAAAACATCGTCACCAAGATGCTCGGCTCTGACTACAACGACAGCCTCCTGAATTCCTACGCGGACTTCTACAGCGAACAGAACCCGTCTTGATCGGTTCTGACCGATAACTGAAAATCAACTGATGAAAGCGGTGAGAGCGTGTCGGCCCTCACCGTTTTTTAATGAAAAAGGAGTACCATCATGAATTTTTCGATGTATATGCCCGTTGACATCCGTTCCGGCGAGGACTGTGTGAAGAAAAACGCATCCTGCTTTGCGCTCGGAAAACACGCCCTGCTCGTCACGGGACGCCATGCGGCAAAGGCGTGCGGTGCACAGGATGAAGTGACAGCGGTATTGGATTCGCTCGGCATCGCATATACCGTCTATGACAAAATCGGCGAAAATCCGCTGGCATCCGTCTGCTATGCGGGCGGACAGGCGGCACATGATGCGGGTGCGGATATGGTCATCGGCATCGGCGGCGGCAGTGCGATGGACGCGGCAAAGGCGATCGCGGCATATGCGGCAAACCTCGCACTCGCGCCGGAGGAGATCTATACGGCAGAACGCAAGCCGTCCCTGCCCATCATCCTCATCCCGACAACGGCGGGAACGGGCAGTGAGGTCAATCCTTACGCGGTTCTGACGCTGGACGGACAGGACAAGAAAAAGACGTTCACGGACAAAACGCAGTCGTATGCAAAATACGCATTTCTGGATGCAAAATATACGATGTCGCTGTCGGAGAAGTACACGCTGAGCTGTGCGCTCGACGCATTTGCGCACTGCGCGGAGTCGTATTTGTCCCCGAAAGCGGACGAAGCTTCGCGTATCTTTGCGGGATACGGCGCGCGCGTGCTGTATGCCTATATCCGCGATTCCGTGCCGGGACAGGTTCTGACACGGGAAACACGCGAAACGCTTCTGTACGCCTCCTGTGCGGCAGGAATTGCCATCAACAAGACCGGAACCGGTTTCCCGCATCCGCTCGGCTACAATCTGACCCTGACACGCGGCATCCCGCACGGCAGTGCGTGCGCGGTGTTCTACGGAGAATATCTGTCGTACAACGAAAAAGCCGCACCCGCATTGTGCCGCGCGCTTTATGATGCCATCGGCGCCGACGGCGAGGAGATCAAGGCGGTTATAAAAGAAAAATCCGGCGTGGATGTGACACTCGATGAGGAGACCATCGCCCGGTATGTCGAAAAAGTAAAGAGCGCTGGAAACTACAAAAACAGCCCGTACGTCATAAACGAACAGGAAATGGCGGACATCTACCGCAGACTGTTTCTGAAATGAGGACATCTCCATGACCGACGTCTACACGTCCCCGCCGGTTCTGGAAAACGACCGGTATCGCCTGAGGCTCGTTTCGCGGGAGGACTGCGCGGATCTTCTGCGTGTGTATTCCGATGAAAAAGCGGTGCCGTTTTTCAACAGCGACAACTGCGGCGGCGACGATTTCCATTACACAACAGAAGAACGGATGATGCAGGCCATTGATTTCTGGCTTCGGGAATACGGATGCCGCTATTATATCCGCTGGTCGATCCTTGACAAAAGGGAAGGGTGCGCCGTCGGCACCGTCGAGCTGTTCAACCGACAGGCAGAGGATGCGTTCACCGACTGCGGACTCCTCCGGCTTGACCTGCGCTCCGACCACGAAACACGGGAGGAGATTTCGTGCCTTCTGTCGCTCATCATCCCGCCGATGTATGACCTGTTCGGATGCGAGAAAGCGGCGACCAAAGCCGTCCCCGCGGCAAAAGAACGCATCGTCGCTCTGACCGCATACGGCTTCACCCCGTCCTCCGACAAGCTCATCGGCGGCCACGACGGTGCGGAATACGGCGATTATTATGTAATTTACAAATGAAAATCATTGACAGAATGCGTTTTTTGTGGTATACTTATTCTGTCAATACGCGGGTATGGCGGAATTGGCAGACGCGCCGGATTTAGGATCCGGTGGACTCCCGTGCAGGTTCGACCCCTGTTACCCGCACCAAAAAATCCGGTCTCACCGGATTGAATCTTGTCAATATAAATGGACAAATTAAAGAGTTAATTTTTGAAAACATTCATTAGGAGTAAGGTATCCAATACCGGAATGAAGCCGATCAGAGTTGTAGTAAAGTTCAAAGTATTGAACCAAAGCT
>JAFUPC010000018.1 GCA_017481495.1 Clostridia bacterium | reverse complement strand
ATATCCGCAAGACGAAGACGTTCTTAAACAACCGCAAACGCGCCCAGCAGGCGGCTCTTGCCAACGCAAAGAAAGAAACGCCCGCTCCGTCCCCCGCACCTGCTCCCGCACCCGGCGGCGCATCCACTTCCGCTGTCAAGGACATCGGTACCGCAAAACCGACAGAAAACGCGGTTAAAAACTCACCGGAAAAACCGGAAAAAAAGGAGGGAGATAACAATGCCTGAAATGGAAAAGGACACCCTCAACCGGGCGGAATCCGCACACACGGAAGCAAAAGCGACCGCGACGGATACCACACCCGCGGACGAAAAGCCCGCACCTGCCAAAAAGGTCATCGATCCGTTCAGAAAGCTGACCGTCTCCACGTCCCCGCACATCAAGAGTGCTGTGACGACCCGTTCCATCATGATCGACGTGCTCATCGCACTGATTCCTTCCTTTATATGGGGCGTTTACGTCTTCGGAATGCGCGCGTTCTCCATCGTCGTCATTTCGGTTCTAGCATCCGTCGGATTTGAAGCGCTGTATCAGGTTCTCATGAAAAAGCGCATCACCGTTTCCGACTGCTCCGCCGCCGTGACCGGTCTGCTTCTGGGCATGAATCTGCCCGCGACCGTGCCGCTGTGGCTTCCCATCATCGGTGCATTCTTTGCCATCGTCATCGTCAAACAGCTTTACGGCGGTATCGGCAAAAACTTCATGAACCCCGCGCTCGCGGCGCGTGCATTCCTGATGCTTGCATGGCCGACGGAAATGACGACAACACCTGCACCGCTGACTTCGTCCTCCGCATTCGCCGTTTCCATTGATTCCGCGGACATCGTTGCTTCGGCAACTCCGATGCAGCTGCTCAAAAACGGCACAATCCCGGACGGCGGAATGTTCAATTTCCTGCTCGGCTCCAAAGCCGGAACCATCGGTGAGGTTTCCACGCTTCTGCTCATCGCAGGCGGTATTTATCTGCTCGTCCGTCGTGTCATTTCCTGGCACACACCGGTCGCCTACATCGGCACGGTCGCGCTGATCGCGTATCTGTTCCCGCAGAATGCCGCCGCGCGCACGGAATTTGTCGCATACGAACTCATCTGCGGCGGTCTGATGCTCGGCGCCATCTTCATGGCAACGGACTACGCGACCACGCCCATCACCGCAAAGGGACGTCTGATCTTCGGTGTCGGATGCGGCTGTATCACCATGTTTATCCGTTACTTCGGCGGCTATCCGGAGGGCATCACGTTCTCGATTTTGATTATGAACACGCTCGTCTGGTACATTGACCGCCTGACAAGACCCAAGAAATTCGGAGGTGTTTCTGAAAATGGAAAATGAAAAGAAAGCCTCTTACATCCACATCGCCATGATCACAGGCAAGCTGATGCTCATCACCTGCATCATCGCGGTGCTCATCGCCGCCATCAATGGGTTCACGGAACCGGTCATCGCCGCCAATGATGCCGCTGCAAAGAACGCCGCCGTCATGGAGCTGTTCCCGGAGGCAACCGACATTGATGCGCTGTCCGACGTGCTCGGCGCGGATTATCCGGAGAACATCACGGAGGTTTATGCCGTTTACAAAGCGGGACTTCTGCTCGGCTACTGCGTGGACACGCAGGGCATGGGCTTTGCCGACAACATCACCATGATGGTCGGTGTCGCCGCCGACAACACCGTTGCCGGTATCCGCGTGCTCACCATTTCCGACACGCCCGGTATCGGTCTTGCGGTCGCGGAGGACGATTATCTTGCCGGATACACGGGACTCTCCTATCCCGCCGCATTCACAAAGGACGGCGGTGAGGCGGATGCCATTTCCGGCGCGACCTATTCCTCCCGCGGCATTCTGGCTGGTGTCAACACGGCGCTGGAATTCTGCTCCCGCATCGTTGTGACAGAAACCGATTCCGCAGAATCCGATTCCACAGAATCCGCCCCCGCAGACACCGTCGAAACCACAGTCACAACCGAGGAGGTCACAGCCAATGAATAAGTATCTGAAACAGATCAAGGAAGGCATCGTTGACCAGAACCCGACGTTCATGCAGTTCCTCGGTATGTGTCCGACCCTTGCCACGACGACCTCGGTCTCCAATGCCGTCGGTATGGGACTTGCGGCGACCGCCGTGCTCATCTGCTCCAATGTCATCATTTCCCTGCTCCGGAAGTTCATTCCGAAGGAGATCCGCATTGCCTCCTACATCGTCATCATTTCCGGCTTCGTCACTGCGGTTGAGCTGTTGATGAAAGCCTATTTGCAATCGCTTTACGACAGTCTCGGTCTTTACATTCCGCTGATCGTCGTCAACTGTATCATTCTTGCCCGCGCGGAAGCGTACGCATCGAAGAATCCCGTTCTGCCGTCCGCCATCGACGGTCTGGCGATGGGACTCGGGTTCACGGTCTCCTTAACGGTCATTGGCTCCGTGCGTGAAATTCTCGGTGCCGGAACCTGGCTCGGTCTTCCCATCATGGGTGACTGGTACACCCCGGCGACCATCTTCATCCTGCCCGCCGGCGCATTCCTGACGCTCGGTGTTCTGGCGGCACTCGTCAATCGGCTGAAAGCATATGCCGCCGCGCATCCGAGACCCGAAAAGGTCACGGCTGAAGACGTTGCCGTTCTGCCGGATGATGTTGTCACCGATGCTCCGTCGGACACCGACACGCAGGACACCAATACCGATGTTCCGGAAACTCCGGTATCTGCGGAAACATCCGACACCGCAAATGCACCGGAAACCGAAGAGGATTCCACCGCATCTATTGACACAGCAAAGGCTGGCATCGCTGATACGGATGCCGCAAAGGAAGAAACACCGGCTGCAGAAGCACCCGCTCCCGTTGAAGAACCAGCTCCCACAGCAGAATCCTCAGCGGAAGCAGTGCCCACAGAATCCACCACAGAAACTCCCACAGAAAGCGAGGAAACCAACGATGGAACAGCTGATTGATATTTTACTTCTGATGCTCTCCTCGGTGCTTGTGCAGAACTTCATTTTTGCGAAGTTCTACGGCATCTGTCCGTTCCTCGGCGTTTCCGATAAGCCCGACACCGCGCTCGGCATGGGTCTTGCGGTCACGTTCGTCATCACACTGTCCTCTGCGGCAACGTGGGCGGTCTACTATCTGATGCTGGAACCGCTCGGACTGACGTATCTGAAAACCATCGCATTCATTCTCATCATCGCCGCACTCGTGCAGCTGATCGAGATGTTCTTAAAGAAATTCGTACCATCTCTTTATCAGGCGCTCGGCATTTATCTGCCGCTGATCACGACCAACTGCGCCGTGCTCGGTTCTGCCCTGCTCAACATCCAGAACGGTTACAATTTCGTGTACTCCGTCGCGGTCGGCTTTTCCGCCGCCATCGGCTTCACAATGGCGATCCTCATTTTCGCCGGTGTCCGTGTCCGTCTGCAGTTTGCCGAGACCCCGAAGTCGTTTGAGGGAATGCCGCTCGTCCTCATTTCTGCGGGACTGATCGCAATGGCGTTCTCCGGCTTCTCCGGAATCAG
Organism: Clostridia bacterium; assembly: GCA_017481495.1. Classification (GTDB taxonomy): domain Bacteria; phylum Bacillota; class Clostridia; order Oscillospirales; family CAG-272; genus RGIG3925. The sequence continues at coordinate 5,573 of JAFUPC010000018.1, read as the reverse complement.
CTTTTAAGAGGGGGATTTCAAGATGGAAATTTTATATGCGTTCCTTTTGTTTGCGGGAATCTCCCTTGTCCTCGGTGCCATGCTTGCCATTGCATCCAAGGTCTTCGCCGTCAAGGTAGATCCGCGTATCCCGGAGGTCGTCGAATGTCTGCCCGGTGCAAACTGCGGCGGATGCGGCTTCTCCGGATGCAGTGCCTGCGCGGAAGCCATTGTAAACGGCGAAGCCAAAGTCTCCGCCTGCCCTGTTGGCGGTCAGGAAGCCGCTGACAAAATCGCCGCTGTCATGGGCGTGGAAGCCGGAACTGTTGTCCGGATGCGCGCGCAGGTCATGTGCTCCGGCACACACGGCAACGCAAAGGAAAAATACATTTATGAGGGTCCGCACGACTGTGCGGCAGCCATGCGGCTCGGCGGCGGCCCGAAGGAATGTCCCAACGGCTGTATCGGACTCGGCTCCTGCGCCGTTCACTGCGCAAACGATGCCATCCGTGTCGTGGACGGGGTTGCTGTCGTCGATGCAGAAAAATGCGGCGGATGCGGTGTCTGTGTCGAGACCTGTCCCAAGCACATCATCCGTCTGATTCCGTTTGACGCAAAGGTTCACGTCGGCTGTTCGTCTCCCGACAAAGGTGTACAGGTCAAGGGCTACTGCGATGCCGGGTGTATCGGATGCCGTCTCTGCACCAAGGTCTGCGAGACCGGCGCAATTCATGTGGACGGCTTCATTGCTTCCATTGATTATGAGAAGTGCACCTCCTGCGGCAAGTGCGCGGAGAAGTGTCCGCGGAAGATCATCATTGTCAAAGATGAAAAGGTTACGGTTGAAGCGTAATTCTTTCTCGTAAAACAGCATAAAAAAAGGGGTTCTCTTTTCCGGACGATCCGGTGAGAACCTCTTTTTCTGTTTCTGAATCAATCAAGCACTGCCGCTGCATCCGGAAACAGCGCAAGACTGCGTCGCAGAATCCCGTTCATATGCGCGATGGCAACGCCGTAATTGACGACGGGAGTGCCGCACTCGCGTGCGATGGAGAGCCGGTGCGCCATTTCGGTTTCACCGAGCATACACGCGCCGCAGTGGATGACGAGCTTGTATTCCGACACGTCCGCGGGAAATTCGCCGCCGGAGGTGAACGTAAAGTCGGGGGTGATGCCGGTGAATTTTTTGATGAGCGCGGGAAGCTTGACCGTGCCGATGTCGCCGCACTGGCGGTGATGGGTACAGCCCTCGGAGATGAGCACCTTGTCCCCCGCGCGGACGTTTGCCAGTGCCGCCGCACCCTGCACCTGCGTGAGCAGATCGCCCTTGTAGCGGGCAAACAGGATGGAGAACGACGTCAGCGAAACCTCCGGCGGGACGTCCTTTGCGACCCGTCCGAACGCCTGCGAGTCGGTGATGACCATGCGCGGTGGATCTTTCAGTGCGGCAAGTGTGCCCGCAAGCTCCGTGTCCTGGCAGACAAACGCCCGGCAGTGCGCATCCAGAATGTCGCGCAGTGTCTGCTGCTGGGGCAAAATCAGCCGCCCCTTCGGCGCCGCCGCGTCGATGGGCGTGACGAGAATGACGGTATCACCCGGTGTCAGCAGGTCGGAAACGATCACCCGGTCGTTCTGCTTCGTTTTGGCAAGCGCACCGAGCTTTTCTTTCAGTGCGGCAATGCCTACCCCCGTCTGCGCGCTGACGTAGAGTTCCCCGTCGTTTGCCGCGGGAAGCATCTGTCGGGCATCGGACTTATTGTAAACATGAAGATATGGCGTTTTGTGCGCCCCGAGCATGGCGAGAAATTCTTTTTCGTCGGGATACAGCGGCACACCGGCTTCGGTCACGAGCACGGCAATGTCCGTTTTGGCGAGAATTTCGCGCGTTTTCTGCACGCGCATTTCCCCGAGCGTTCCCTCATCGTCAAAGCCGGGGGTGTCGATGATGAGCACCGGCCCGATGGGAAGCAGTTCCATCGCTTTTTTCACAGGGTCGGTGGTCGTGCCGCGGACATCGGAGACCACGGCGAGATTTTGTCCCGTCACAGCATTGACAAGGGACGATTTGCCGACGTTGCGGCGTCCGAAAAATCCGATGTGGACGCGGTCGGCGGATACGGTTTCGTTTAAGTTCGGCATAATATCAGAATCGGAAGTCACGGTTGTTGGAATTTTTGATGTCTTCGATGTGCTGTGCGCAGATGGCGCGAACCTTTTCGCTGGGGATATTGTTCAGTTCCCGCTCAATGACCTCAAAGCCTTTCTTCTTCGTTTCCTCGCTTGCGTAGTCCACAAGATATTCGCACAGGGTCATCAGGGCATTGGGATGACAGCAGTTGGAGATCTGTCCCGCCTTGCACAGGGACATGAAACGGTCGCCGGTGCGGCCCTCACGGTAGCACGCGGTGCAGAACGACGGAATGTGTCCGTAATCCATCAGCCAGTGGACGACCTCGTCAAGCGAACGCTGGTCGGAGACGTCAAACTGCTCGGTATCGTGCGGGCGCTCGTCCGCGGAATAGCCGGCATAACCGCCGACAGATGTGCGGGAACCGCCGGAAACCTGGGAAACGCCCATGTTCAGAAGGCGGCCGCGCACGGTCTCGTTTTCGCGGGTGGAGATGATGATGCCGGTATACGGAACCGCCAGACGAATGCAGGCGGTGATCTTTGCAAACGTATCGTCGTCGATGCCGTTGTCGAACTGGTCGGGGTCGATGTCGTCGGCACGCTTCAGACGCGGTACGGAGATCGTGTGCGGCCCGACACCGTGAACGGCTTCCAGATGCTCCGCGTGCATGATGAGACCTGCAAATTCATACTTGTAAAGTTCCAGACCGAACAGAACCCCCAGACCCACGTCGTCAATGCCGCCCTCCATCGCGCGGTCCATCGCTTCCGTGTGATAATCGTAATCGTGCTTGGGACCGGTCGGATGCAGTTCGAGATAGCTTTCCTTATGATATGTTTCCTGGAACAGAATGTAGGTGCCAATGCCGGCATCTTTCAGCTTGCGGTAGTTTTCCACGGTGGTCGCCGCGATGTTGACATTGACACGGCGGATGGCGCCGTTCTTGTGCTGGACGGAATAGATGGTATTGATACATTCCAGGATGTATTCGATCGGATTGTTCTTCGGGTCCTCGCCGGCTTCGATCGCCAGGCGCTTGTGACCCATATCCTGCAGTGCAATGACCTCGGCTTTCACCTCTTCCTGCGTCAGCTTCTTGCGCGGGATGGTCTTGTTTTTGATGTGGTACGGGCAGTAAACGCAGCCGTTGACACAGTAGTTGGACAGATACAAGGGCGCGAAAATGACGATACGGTTTCCGTAGAACGCCAGCTTGATCTCCTCGGCGATCTTGTAAATTTTCTCGACCTTTTCCGGAATCTCGCACGCAAGCAGGACGGAGGCTTCCCTGTGGGTCAGCCCATTACAGTGCCAGCCGGTCGCCGTCTTCTGCGGGCGCGCTTTTTCGAGAATTTCATCGATCAGCGCTTCGTTGTTCTTGTTCGCTTCTGCATAAGCAAGCGTTTCTCGGATTTCTCCGTCGTTGATAAATTCCTCCGCATGGAGGGATTTGGGATCATATACAGCCATGATTGGTACCTCTTTATTGTATTTCATTGTAATAATCACCGCTGCGCAGTGAACTTACCTCATCCACCGCTTCGCGGTCCCCCTTCCCCAAGGGGAAGGTTTGCTGTTCTAATCGTTTTGTTTGTGCCTTTTCAAAATCACAGATTCAAATCTCATTTATCTGTGCCCGGTCGCCGCGTGCGACAACAATGTCGCATCCGATGCTCTGCAAACGCGCCCGCAGAGACTGTACCGCCTGTGCGGATTCGTCGCCGTCGGAAAGCTTGTTGTCGTAGAGCATATATTTTTTACGGACAGATGTGGGGGACAGATTCGGCATCACGACATTGGCACCGTGAAGAATGCCCATTTCCCTGCCCCGGGGATGCAGGGTGCCGAGCGCGGTCGTTGCGGGCAGGAGAACCGTCGGATGAATGAGCCGGATACACGAAAGCAGGCGGCAGGTCATCGCAACAGACCCCGCGCCGAAATCGCGGAAATCCGTATCCTTATGCGGGATAAACGGCCCGATGCCGCACATATCCGGCTTGAACGCTTCGATGAACGCAAGCTCACCTGCAAGCATTTCCTCCGTTTGAAACGGCGATCCGACCATAAATCCGCACCCGACCGCAAAGCCGCATTCCCGCAGATCGCACAGACACTGCATCCGGTTGTCCCACGACAAGGACGGCGGATGTAAAAGTCCGTAGTGCGTTCTGTCGGCGGTCTCGTGGCGGAGCAGATACCGGTCGGCACCGGCGGCTTTTAAGCGGCAGTAGCTGTCGGCAGAGCGTTCCCCCAGCGACAACGTGACCGCGCAGTCGGGATACCGTTCCTTTATGCGGGACAAAATCCCGCACAGAACATCATCCGTGAAAAAGCCGTCCTCCCCGCCCTGCAGGACAAAGGTACGGAAACCGAGTACGTACCCCTCGTCACAGCACGCGAGAATGTCGTCCGGCGTGAGACGGTAGCGGTCGCAGTTTCGGTTGGATGCGCGGATGCCGCAGTAGTAGCAGTCGTTTTTACAGATATTGGAGACCTCGATCAGGCCCCGGATGAAGATGCTGTTCCCGTAATACTGCTCTTTTGTGGCAAGTGCTTTCTTTGCAAGATAAGCATCTTCTTCGTCGTCCAGATCGCGTATCAGGATCAGATATTCGTCTTTGGTAAGGGAATGCGTTTTTTCCAGCCGGTCGATGAGCGAAAGATGCGCTTTATTCATCCGCGCCACCGGTCACGCCGGAATAGGCGGTCTTCACCGAGACACCGGGCAGACGCCCGATCTTGCCGGACAGGGCGGCCGTCACATTCTGCGGCGCATCAATGGCAATGGAGATGATGGAGATGTTCTTTTCCCGGTAGGGAATGCCCATCCGTCCGATGATGTAGGCGGAATGGTTGTGGAGCAGGTCATTGATGGCGGCAACCGAATCGGGGGACTCCACAATGATGCTCATAACAGCGACACGGGTTTCCATATGATGTTCCTTTCTTTGGGGAAATAAAAAATCCGTACCCCTCGCATAAAAAGGGTACGGCATTAGAACTACGCAGAAAACGTCTTCTGTGACCGCTTTGCCGACAACCTTTCACGCAGAGGATTCTTTATGTCAGGATGGTGTAAACGGATATAACGGTATTATTATACTATAAATTGAGGGGTTTGTCAAGAGGGATGAAAATATTCATTTTCGAAAAATTTCATTTTTCAATCAAAAGTTCAAGCCAATATTCGGTTTTCGAACATTCTTTCAAAGCAATCTGCAATTTCGCCACAAAGTCCGCTTTTCCATGTGCATAAAACGCTTCACGGATATTTGCACCAATGCTCGTTCCGGAACGTAAAAAACTGACTGATCAATGTACTTTTGAATCTTGTCAATATAAATGGACAAATTAAAGAGTTAATTTTTGAAAACATTCATTAGGAGTAAGGTATCCAATACCGGAATGAAGCCGATCAGAGTTGTAGTAAAGTTCAAAGTATTGAACCAAAGCTCTGCTTGCT
>JAFUPC010000017.1 GCA_017481495.1 Clostridia bacterium | reverse complement strand
GTATGCTTCAACTGCTTGCTGTTTTTGCTCAATGTTGTATTTCTTGTTCTGTCGTCTTTCTTTTGGCACAATAATAACCCCCTTAGTGTAGTCTCAAAATCTTTTTGTTTTTGAGTGTCTACTCTAAGGGGATTATATCAGTGTCTGCGGGGGACTGTATTTTAATTTTTATTTCTCCAACGCCGTCACCACATCCTCATAAGCGCGGTGCGCCTGTTCGGCATAGGTACAGTATCCGACGAGGCGTTCGACCGTTTTGGCGGAGAGTTTGCCGCCGTCGGTGAAGTCGATGGAGTCCGCGGCTGTTTGCAGGCGGGAAGCGAGGTCGCCATCGGCGGACTGCTCTGCCCGGGCGATGAGGTCTCTTGCGGTATCGGCGGTGATGTTTACAAGGAGCAATACTTCAAGCTGCGCGACCTTGTTGGTTGCTTCAACAAACTGCTCCGTGCAGTTCTGCAGCGGTGTTCCGTATCCGGAGCAGAACTCGACCGCGGAGGTCTCCGCGTTGTCTGCATCCGCGATGCGCCAGAACAGATCGCCTTCCGCGGATTCGGTGTCGTAGAAATACGACAGACCGAGGATCTCGGATCCGGTGTGCATCGTTACACCTTTGCTTCCATCTTCGGCTTCGTCCTGTTCCGCCATTTCGGCAAAGATGCCGTTTGCGTTGAAATAACGGATCCGCTCGTCCTCCGGCAGGGATCTGTCTGTGGAATACCGGAGCGTTGCCATGCTTTCGGTTTCCCGGTCGATGACCGACACGGAAATATCGTAATTTTTCTTTTCCGTCGTTTTCGTGGCGGTGAAAAACCAGTCGCCGTAATCATACGAATTGACGGAATAATACCACACCTCGCCGTTTTCGTCGTACTGCGGTTTCCAGTTCCGCCATTTCACCGCCATGAGGTATTCTTCCAGCGACTCATTCCCGTAGGGCAGGCGGTTGATGGGCGGCGAGAGGAACTGCACGGCGCAGGCGGCGCAGGCAACAACGGCAACGGCGGCGGCAATGATCAGGGCGATGCGGGTTCTGCGTGTTTTTTCCATTGGGTCGGTCTCCTTTTACAAAATATGTACTGTACGGAATATTTTATCACAGAAAACGGAATTTGTCAACGGATTCTCCGATTTCTATTGACAATCTGCCAAAAATATGGTACACTTGATTCAGAATAAAATTCGTCCGGAGGTACCGTTTATGAAACCGTTCCGTATCGTTCTCCCGCTTCTCCTCTGCACGCTTCTGCTCATGCTGTTTCCGTTGTCCGTGTCAGCGGCGGAAATGGACATCGGGGTCTCCATCGACGGCGAGGAAGTCGTTTTTGACGTCAAACCCGCGGTCGTGAATCAGCGCACGATGGTGCCGATGCGGTTCATTTTCGAGAAGCTCGGTGCGACGGTCGAATGGATTCCCGAGGAAAACGGCATCCGCGCGACGACGGACACGCTGGAGGTCTATTTACAGCTCGGCGTTGCGCAGATCACGATAAACGGCGTTGTCACGGAACTGGACGTTGCGCCATATGCGGTGGACGGGCGGACGCTGGTGCCGCTCCGTGCGGTCTCGGAAGCGTTTTCCGCCGACGTTGTCTGGGATCAGGCAACGACTTCCGTTCTGATCGAAACGGCGGACGGCAAATATGCCGAAGCACGGGACAAAACGGCCTCGGAAGTGTTTGACCCTCTGCATCTGCGCACGGGTCTTGGCGATTTTGAATATGCGGATATGAAAATTTCCGGTTCCCGTCTGACCGTGACATTCAAAACGGACGATCCCAACACGACCGGGTTCGCTCTGCGCTTTGACGGCGGTTCGCTCTGCGCGCTGACGGATGTTGTGACCGGAAAGGAATGCACTGTGACGGTTGACCTGACCGAATACGCGCAAAACGTAAACACCAGGTTTGAATTTTACACGCAGGACAAGGGGGAGACCTCCTACTGGTCGTACATCTACCGCTGTCTGTACCTTGAACGGGACGGCGGCGCGTACCGGTTTGCCGCTTCCCGTATGTGGGAGCACAACCGGGAGCTGCTTTCCGTGTGGGTCGATCCGCGTACTTATCTGCGGGATGACATTGATGCGGAGATCGTTGCGATGTCCGACGACATCTGTGCCGGAGCGGCGGACGATTACGAAAAGGTTCTCATGATTCACGACTGGGTCGCGGAAAACATCTATTACGACTACGACGATTACTACGGCAAAAGCGACGGCGTGACCGAAGCGCTGGATGTGTTTGAAAGCAAACGCTCCGTCTGCGCGGGATACGCCGATCTGTTCACGACGCTGGTGCAGGCGCAGGGCATTCCCTGCCGACAGGTACAGGGGTACGCACTGGGACTTTCCGCCACCGGTTACTGGACGGATGACAACGTCACAAAGGACACCGCCAACCACGCCTGGAACCAGGTCTATCTCGATCACCGCTGGATCAACATCGACACCACCTGGGACTCCGACAACAAATACGAAAACGGTGAATACGTCTACGGCGGCATTGATTACCATCTGTACTTCGATATTTCCAGTCTGTTCCTCTCCTATAACCACAAAATTCTCGCAATCGACTGAAAGGAGACCGTACCATGTCCGAACTTGCCCTGCTCGGCGGGCCAAAAATGCTGAATGTTTCCCTGCCGGACGAACTTTTCCACTGGCCGATCATTACGAAAGAAGACGAGGATGCCGTGCTTGACGTTCTGCACCGCAATGCGATGTCGGGAACGGACATCACCGAACAGTTCCAGAATGAATTTGCCGCATGGCAGGAACGGCGGTACTGTCTTGCCTACTGCAACGGCACGATGGCTTTGCAGGCGGCGATGTTTGCCGTCGGGCTTGGTGCGGGGGATGAGCTCATCTGCCCGACGAAGACCTACTGGGCATCCTGCACCGCCGCGCAGACGATGGGTGCCTCCGTTGTATTTGCGAACATTGACGAAACGCTGTGCATTGACCCCGATGACCTCGAACGCTGTATTTCCCCGCGCACGAGAGCGATCATGGTCGTTCACTATTTTGCGCATCCCGCCGACATGGACCGCATCATGGAAATTGCCGACCGTCACGGCATTCCCGTCATTGAAGACGTTTCCCACGCGCAGGGCGGGTATTACAAAGGAAAGAAGCTTGGCACGTTCGGCGTGATTGCGGCGATGTCGCTGATGTCCGGCAAATCCTTTGCCGCCGGAGAGCTGGGGGCGCTTGTGTGCGACGACACAAAGCTTTACGAGCGTGCGCTTGCGTTTGCGCATTACGAGCGGTTCAACGAACGCTATATTACCAAAAGTGACGACCTGAAACCCTACTGTCACATTCCGCTTGCCGGCATCAAGGGGCGCGCAAACCAGATGTCCACTGCAATGGCGCGCGTTCAGCTGAAATATTACGACGAACGCACAAAGGAGATCCGCCGCGCGATGAATTACTTCTGGGACAGACTCGACGGTCTGCCCGGCATCCGTCCTCTACGTGTGGACGAATCCGACGGCTCGACGATGGCAGGTTGGTACTGTCCGCACGGCATCTACAAAAAGGAAGAACTTGGCGGTCTCCCCGTCTCCCGCTTCACCGAAGCCGTCCGCGCGGAAACGGACAACCACTGCTGGGCGGGCGGCAACTTCTGCCTGCACACACATCCCGTGTTCCGGGACTATGATTATTTCCACCTGGGAAGACCCTCCCGCATCGCTTTTTCCGACCGGGACGTCCGCGACCTTGACGCCGCTTGCGACCGCTCCCTCTCCATCGACTGCTTCTCCATTCCGTGGTTCAAGCGGCTGTTGCCGGAGTATATTGATCTGTACGCCGATGCGTACAAAAAGGTCATTGCCAACTACCGCGAACTTCTGGACGGCTCGGAGGGCATTTCGGACGGACGGTGGTATGGGAAGGAGAATCGGTGAGGGGGCGGGAGCAGAATCTTCCGTTACTTTTGCAATAGGTCGTAACGTTAAAAATTTTACTTTTAGCCAGAATATCGGTAAAACGGTTCGCACGATAAACCTTTCTGCTTGTATTCTTGCCAAAGTAACGTTTCATTGATACGCCGCAGTCACCGCTCTATCCCTTATGTCCCCGATAAATCCCCACACACCCGACAAACACTCTCATCTTCATCCAACAACAAATTCATCCACGAAAGGATACACATATGAAATACACCGCATACGAAAACAGAAAACAGACCGACGTATTTGCCGCGCCCGAGGTGGGTGCGGGGGCTTACGCGGGGCAGGTTGCAGACTCGATCTCCTATATTGAGCAGGCGCAGCTGCTGGATCCCGCGCTGTGGGCGCTCTTTGTGGAGCAGTTCCGCATCGGCGACATTGACGACCGTGACCTTGGCTGGCGGAGCGAATACTGGGGCAAGATGATGCGCGGCGCGTGCTTTACCTATGCGTACACGCAGAACGAAACGCTGTACAAAATTCTTGAAGACACCGTGCGCGACATTCTGACCACCGAGGACAAGTTCGGCCGCATCACCTCCTATTCCGTGACGAAAGAATTCCACGGCTGGGACATCTGGGGCAGAAAATACGTCCTGCTCGGAATGCAGTATTTCCTTGAAATCTGCCGCGACAACAATCTCGCCGATGAAGTGGTCGCATCCATGTGCCGTCAGGCGGACTATCTGTGCGCGAAGATCGGCAACGGGGAAGTCGGCAAACAGCCGGTCACAAACACCTCCGAATGGTGGGAAGGTCTGAACGCCTCCTCCATCATGGAACCGTTCGTGCGCCTGTACAACATCACCGGAAAACAGCAGTATCTCGATTTTGCCAAGGGCATCATTGATGCGGGCGGTCTGCGGACGTTCAACATCTTTGAAGCGGCGCTGGAGGGCAAGGTGTATCCGTATGAATATCCCGTCACCAAGGCATATGAAATGATCTCCAACTTTGAGGGCATCATTGAGTATTACCGTGTCACGGGTGAGGAAAAATACAAGACGATGGCCGTCAACTTCGCACGTCTGGTCATGGACTCCGACATCACCGTCATCGGCTCTGCCGGAACGACGCATGAGCTGTTCGACCACTCCAAGGTTCGTCAGTTCAATCCCGCCTTTGACGGCATCATGCAGGAGACCTGTGTCACCGTCACCTGGATGAAGTTCTGCTGGCAGCTGCTCTGCCTGACGGGCGACCCCGTTTATGCCGACCAGATGGAGACCTCCATCTACAATGCTCTGCTCGGCGCCATCAACGTCAACAAGCACGTCTGCAAAAACCAGGTCTTTATCTTTGACAGCTATTCTCCGCTTCTCAACAACGTCCGCGGCAGACAGGTCGGCGGCCGCAAGGACATCATCCGCGACCGGTTCTGGTGGGGCTGCTGTGTCGCCATCGGTGCAGCAGGCACGGGTCTTACCGCGATGACCGCCAATATGCAGGCAAAGGACGGCGCAGTCGTCAACTTCTATCAGCCCGGCGACTACACGCAGGCGGTCGCAGACGGTACGGTTTCCCTGCACACGGACACTGAATATCCGGTGGAAGGCAATGCCGTCATCACGGTCACGACCGACGCGCGCGATGCGTTTGCCGTTTATCTGCGTATTCCCGCATGGAGTAAAGAAACCTCTGTTACCGTCAACGGCGAAGTAGTCTCCGTTTCTGCCGGGACGTATGCAAAGCTTGAACGTGTCTGGGCGACGGGGGATGTGATCGAGATCAGCTTCGATATGCGCACGAAGATCATCTACGCCGCTGAGATCGACCCCGAAGCAAACGATGCCTCTCTCTGCCATCTCGCGCTGCAGCGCGGCCCCGTGATGCTCGCCCGCGACTCCCAACTCGGTGAAACGGTCTCCGAATCCGTCACCGTCATCGACAATGGCGGTTATGCGACGGTGGAATCGTCTCACACAGCGACGTTCCCTGTCAAGCAGGAATACAAAGTGAAGACCACCGACAGCGAAATCACCGTCATCGACTACCCGTCCGCCGGACAGAACTGGGATCCCGAGATGCCCATTACGGTCTGGATTACAACAAATTGACAAATAACAGTGGGTGCTGCACACGAGTACAGCACCCCGTTTACTCCCCTCTTCAAAAACTTTTGGAGGGGGGATTTTTATGCCATGCGGATATGACCCCGCTTGTAATTGCCCCACACGCCGTCGGACAGGGTGACGGTACAGCCGATGTAGGCGATGGATGCAAGCGAGGCTTTATAGCAGCGGAGGTTGAAGGTCTTCTTGGTTTCGGTACACTTCTCTGCGTTCTCCGAAATGGAAAGAACGACGCCGGCATCCCAATAATACGTTCCCTTTCCGTCTCCCGACGGATAGGTCATGAATCCTCTGGAACGCAGATCCTGTACCGATGCGCGCATGACGGGTTTTCCGTATTCCATCGAAATGCTCCATGCGACAGCCTTTTGCTCCGCCGTTGTCAGCGCGGTGTTTTGCAGATCGAGCGCAAGCATCTGCTGATTTTCTGCCCAGCCGTCCTCCCGGCTGAAATCGCGCAGAAGCTCCAGATATACGGCGGCGAGATAGGTTTCTTTGTAAGCTTCGTATAAACATATCCGTCTGTCAGGGAGTGTGAAATAATCTCCCTTGGGCAGGTGCATATTCAGAACCCGGACACCGAGTTCTTTTGCCATAAAAATCGTCTCCCGCACGGTGCGCAGGTATGCTTCCGAAACATACGGATTGAAATCAAACGGATTCAGATTCCCATCCAGATGAATGGAATAGAAAATCCCGTAATGCTCTGCCAGCCGGCGCAGTTGGGGAACGGAAATTGTATCCGGCTGATACTGCGGCAGATTCATATTCAGTTCCACGAAATCAAGACCGAGGGAAGCGCACAGTGCGGCGGCGCGCTCCGGCTCGGGAGATTCGATCAATGTCGGCATCCCGAACAGAATCGGTTTTCCGAAAACCATCGTTTTATTCCTCCGTATCTGATTTATTTCTCCGTTTCCTCTTGCACTTTGGGTGCAATCTGTGGTATAATATATATTATGTATGTAATTCCCCATTCCCACCCTCATCCGCACGGATGCGCCGGGGCTGATTCCGTTTTCCGTCAGCACAACGGTCGTAACGATACACAAAAACAATACGGATGTACGCTGTCGGAGCATCAGACGAAACGCGGGAATCGAACCCGCTGTGCCTGCCCGCGGCACCCATACGGTCCGGTGATATGCCTCTCACCGGGGGAGGCTTGTGCTCGCCCGAAAAACGGGATCCGCCGGTCAAATCCGGTGCGGACTACGCAGCTGACAGTTTGTCAGAGAAGCTCCGTCGTCCAGTTGGTCTCTTGGATGCGGTTGTCAAGCAGGCGCAGTTCCTTTGACAGTGCATCGACGGTCTTCTGCACCTCGGCGACGTTGACGGCGGACAGAATGCGGATCTCCGACCGGGCGGCGCGGCGGGCGGTCTGACTGCTTTCATGTACCAGCGTGCGGTAGGCATCCAGCTTGGTTTTCAGCGCATCGCGCCGTGCAAGCAATGCCGTCAGCGGTGTGCCGTCCACGACGGTATTGCAGTTGGTCAGATTGATGCGTGTGAGGAGCGTTTCCAGCTCTCCTACACAGGTATCCAGTTCCCGGAGCAGGTCCCCGGGGTTCTCCGCGGGTTTCTCGCCCTCCTGGACAAGGGCGTTGTTTGTCAGTCTGCTTTTCAGGGTGTCGATGCGGCGGGCGTTGTCTGCACGCGCCTGCAATGCTTCCGCAAGTTTCATCGGGGTTCCTCCTCGTGTGGAAATCGTTTTCTGCTATTATTTTACCACATTCTGTGAAAAAAAGCAATATCTTTTGATAAATCAGGAAAGGAGCAATTCATGCACATTCGTTGGCTGTTTTTGCGGCATCCGAAACGTATTGCCATCGCGGTTCTGCTCCTGCTCCTTTGTATACTCTGCCCGGTTTCTCTGTACCGCTCCGCATACGGGCTGTGTGTCACCCGTTACACCGTTTCCGCTGACATTGATACGCCCCTGCGCGTGGTTCAACTGTCGGATTTGCACGGGGCTGTGTTCGGGGAGAACAACGAACGGCTTCTGTCCGCCGTCCGGGACACCGCTCCCGACCTCATTCTCATCACCGGGGACACGGTCAACGCCTGGGAGCCGGACGTCTCCGCCGCGACCGCGCTCATTGCCGCGCTGTCGGAGATTGCTCCCGTCTACGTTTCGCTTGGCAATCACGAGATCGCGCACGCCGAGCGGTTCGGCTCGGACTTTGATGCGTTCTGGGGCGACTATGCGGAGGTTCTTGATTTTTCCACAGCGGTTGTGGAGATAAACGGTGTCCGCGTTGCGCTCGGCGGGTTATACGGCTACTGCTCCGTGCATCCGGAGGACACCGTGGACCGGGAAACCGCGTTTCTCGATGCGTTTTCCGCACGCGATGCGGACGTCCATCTTCTGCTTGCCCATCTGCCGCTCCTCTGGACAACGGACAGCGACCACTCTGCCGCCGCACACTGGAACACGCTTGATGCGGTCTTCTGCGGCCACAACCACGGCGGACAGATCATCTGGCCGCTTCTCGGCGGCACCTACGCGCCCGACATGGGCTATTTTCCCGGCCGTGTCTGGGGTCTGTACGAAAAAGACGGCGCCGCGCCCGTCATCCTCTCCCGCGGTCTTGGCTCGGGGACATTCGTGCCGAGATTCAACAATGTGCCGGAGATCGTGGTGTGTGACGTGGGTGTGGAATAAAGAGCCTACCACGACATCTGCAGGGCGATTCGTGAATCACCCCTACAAAACACAAATATCCTCTCTCCCCCGAAAGGACACCATCATGCGTGAAATCACCTCCCGTCCGCTGAGCGCGGAACAACAGCTTTTTCTCCGCGCACTGCGCGTTCATCTGAATAAAGACGTATCGGGAACACCTGCGTTCCCCGGCGCGCCTGTTTCCCCGGACGAGGTATCGCTTTCCGTCATCGTTTCGCTCGGGGCGGAGCACAAGGTTCTGCCAATGGTGTACGAGGGTCTGCACGACATGGGACTCTTGTCCCCCTCCTCTCCGCTGCTTGGGGATACGGAAGCGGCAGAAGCGTTCCGCCGCCTGACATATCACACGGTCATCGGGCAAACGGCGCGAACGTGCGCGTTTCTGTCGCTTTATAACAAACTGGCAGATTCCGGTCTCCGGCCGCTTGTCATGAAAGGCATCATCTGCCGGGGGATGTACCCAAAACCCGATCACAGACCGTCGGCGGACGAAGACCTGCTCGTTCCCCCCTCAGATTTCGTGCGGTGCGAAGAACTGTTCCTCGAACGCGGCGCACGTCCTCTCCACGGTGCGGATACCAACGTCACCAAATCCGATGCCATCCGGGAAATTCCGCAGGAGCGCGGCTACACATTCCCGGACGGGTTATATATTGAACTGCACACCGCGCTCTTTTCCGGAGACGACGGCATTAACCGTGCGGACGAGCTGCGGCTGTTCCCGACACTGTTTGACACCCCCGTCACCGTCTCCGTGGAAAACACGGCGCTTCTGACCCTTGCCCCCCACGACCATCTCTTATATCTGCTTCTGCACGCACAAAAGCATTTCGTTCACGCGGGATTCGGCATCCGACAGGTATCGGACATCGGGCTGTTTTTGTCGGTACACGGGGCGGAGGTGGACACGGATGCACTGTACAGTGCGTGTGAATCGGTGCGCGCGCTCCGTTTTGCGGCGGCGGTGTTCTCCATTGCGCGCAACACGCTCGGCATTCCATTTGCGCTGTCACAAAAATGGGAGGATATACTGTCAGATGTGGATCCGTCTCCGCTGCTGGGCGACATTCTCGGCGGCGGCATCTACGGCGGCACGGACGGAAGCCGTCTCCACAGCACGAACCTGACCCTCGATGCGGCAAAGCACGGCAAAAAGCGCGGCACCGCCATCTTCTCCTCCCTGTTTCCGGATGCAAAATCGCTTTCCGGGCGGTATCCGTATCTGAAAGATCGTCCCTACCTGCTCCCCGCCGCGTGGGTTCAGCGCATCGGTGCGTATGCAATGGAGACCCGTGGAAAAGGAAAGGACAACGCCGCCGCGGAAAGTCTGCGCATTGCAAGAGAACGGCTTCGTCTTCTGGAATATTATGGTATGATTGGAAAATAATCTGTTTTTGTGATTTCTGCACAAAATTCCGTATAAAGTTCGTCAATTTCTCGTGATGCAATTCTCTGCTTTAAATTGATAAAGTGCTTGCAAAAGAAACTCTTTTATGGTATAATATGGGTAGAGATCAACATTTTCGGGAAGGCTTTTCTTCCCTTTGAAACCGAAAGGAATTTATCGAAATGAAACTCACAAGAAGAATCCTCACCGGCGCGTGCGCCCTGCTCATCGCCGCATCCTCCGCCATCGTCCTCTCCGGCTGTTCCGAAAAGGAAGAAACCGTTGCCGACATCGCCGCTGTCAAGGCTGCCGGCAAGCTCGTTGTCGGTATCACCGAATACGAGCCGATGGACTACAAGGATGAAAACGGCGAATGGACCGGCTTTGACGCCGAATTCGCAAGACTGTTTGCCGCTGACCTCGGTGTGGAAGTCGAATTTGTCGAAATCGACTGGGACAACAAGATTTTTGAAGTGCAGTCCGGCGCAATCGACTGCATTTGGAATGGCATGACCATTACCGGCGAAATCCTCGAATCCTGCTCCGTCTCCGACCCGTACATCCGCAATGAACAGGTTATCGTCAGAAAAGCCGATGTTGCTTTTGAATATTCGGAACTCTCCGAAATGACCGGTCTGACCTTTGCTGTAGAAGCAGGTTCCGCAGGTGAATCCGCAATTGCCGATACCATCACGAACATCACCGCGGTTGCTACGCAGGCTGATGCACTTCTTGAAGTTGCTTCCGGCTCCGCAGACGCTTGTGTCATTGACGCAACGATGGCACGCGCAATGGTCGGTGATGGCACCTCCTACGCAGATCTCGCCGAAGGCATCACGCTGACGCAGGAAGATTACGGCGTTGCATTCCGCAAAGGCTCTGACCTGTGCGATGAACTGAACGCATTCATGGACAAGATCATCGCCGACGGTTCCTTCCAGGCACTGGGCGACAAGTACGGTCTGTCTGTCGTCACCGAATAATCATTCGACCGAATAACAATTCGGCGAATCGGCATTACTTCAACAGAATTCCGCATCCGGGGGACGCCCAAAAGCATTCCCCGGATTGCGTTGTTATTACATTACTTAAGGCAACACCGCATAAATTGGCAAATGAAGCTTGCCACCAAGAACAGCACGGCGAAAACCCAACTCCATCCCCTGGCATCGCTCCCCAAAGCGCACTGAATCAGACCGCCGCCCGTGAGGGTCTGCCGGCCAGGATCAGATTCGCCAGAGCGAACATCATATTCAGTTTGGCTGTCTGTTTTCGCAGCCCTCGGTATCGCGTCTTTCGGTACCGCAGCTGCCCTTTCACAACAGCAAAAACGTGTTCAACTTTAGCTCGGACGGATGATTTTTCGTGTTCTCTGCGCTTGATCTGTGCCTGGGATCGCTTGGAATTCTTCTTGTACTGGGACGGTCTGCGGTTGATTTTATACTTGATCTTCTTGCCGTTTTTGTTTTTG
>JAFUPC010000016.1 GCA_017481495.1 Clostridia bacterium | reverse complement strand
TCAAAGTATGCGTTTCTGGGGTCGTAGCCTGCTTCGACAAGAGTCTCAAAGCCTGCCTGCATCAGTGCGCAGACACCGCCGCAGAGGACAGCCTGTTCGCCGAACAGGTCGGTTTCGGTCTCGGTGCGGAACGTGGTTTCCAGAACACCTGCGCGTGCGCCGCCGATACCGAGTGCATATGCGAGCGCGATTTCCAGTGCATCACCGGTTGCATCCTGCTCCACAGCGACCAGACACGGAACGCCCTTGCCTGCCTGATATTCGGAACGGACGGTGTGACCGGGGCCCTTCGGTGCGATCATGATGACGTTGACATTCTTGGGCGGCTTGATGCAGCCGAAGTGGATGTTGAAGCCGTGTGCGAATGCAAGGGTCTTACCTTCGGTCAGGTGGGGCTCAATGCTTTCCTTGTAAAGCTTTGCCTGCTTTTCGTCGTTGATGAGGATCATAATGACATCTGCGTTTGCAGCTGCATCAGCGGCGGTCATGACTTTCAGACCTGCTGCTTCTGCCTTTGCCCAGCTCTTGGAGCCGGTGTACAGACCGACGATGACGTTGACGCCGGAATCTTTCAGATTCAGCGCGTGTGCGTGACCCTGGGAACCGTATCCGATGATGGCAACGGTCTTGCCGTTGAGCTTTGCTAAGTTGCAATCCTGCTGGTAGTAAATGTTCTGCATGATAATTTCTCCTGTTTTATGATGTTTGATATATTGATGGTCCGTTTCCCGGGTAACAGCGGCTAAAACCGCGTTCCGGGGGACGGAAATGGATAGCATAATTATTATTCTTTTTCCATAATGGTTCCGCCGCGCTGAAGTGCAACGGCACCGGTGCGGCACATTTCAATAATGCCGAGCGGCTTCATGACTTCGATGAACGCCTTGATCTTCTGCGGCTCACCGGTCACTTCCACGCACATGGCATCGGTTGTGTAGTCGATGACCTTGGCACGGTAGATCTCCGCCGCCGCAAGCACCTCACTGCGGTTTTCGGGCGTGTTGCGCACTTTGATGAGCATCAGCTCGCGTTCCACGGAGGTTTCCGGTTCCAGAAGCTTGACCTGTTTGACGTTGTACAGCTTGCGAAGCTGATTGATAAGCTGTTCGCGCGCGTATTTGTCGCCGTTCAGGGTGATCGTGATACGGGAATATGCCGGATCGTCCGTTTCGCCGACGGTCAGGGAGTCGATGTTGAAGCCCTTGCGCATGAACATACCGGAAACGCGGGTCAGAACGCCGTATTTGTTTTCCACATAGATGGCAATGACAGAACGCATCTCACTTCACCTCCGGTTTTACGGTAATGATGTCGTCGATCGAGCCGCCGGGCGGGAGCATCGGGAGGACAAATTCGTCCATGTCGATGAGTGTATCAATGAGATACGGCCCATCATGCTGCATCGCTTCCTCAAACGCGGCACGGAAATCGGCGATGTTGTCCACGCACCGGGCTTTTGCGCCGAACGCTTCCGCCAGTTTCACGAAATCGGTCTGCCGGTTCAAGACCGTATTGGAATACCGTTTGCCAAAGAACAGGGTCTGCCACTGGCGAACCATGCCGAGCACGCCGTTGTTCATCAGCACGATGACGATAGGGGTGTTGTAGGAAACAGCGGTCGCCATTTCGTTTAAGTTCATGCCGAAGCTGCCGTCACCGGTGATGAGAACTGTGCGGTCGCCGGAAGCGATCTGCGCACCGATGGCGGCACCGAGACCGTAGCCCATCGTTCCGAGACCGCCGCTGGATGCAAATCTGCGGGGCATTTCAAAGTCGGTATACTGCGCCGCCCACATCTGGTGCTGACCGACGTCGGTCGCAATGACGGTGCGCTCGTCCTTGACTTCATTGATGACGTCGAAAATCTTCTTCGGGGTCATCGCGCCGTTTGCCATGCGTTCCGCTTCGTCAGCGATGAGACGTTCTTCTGTCTTGAACGCTTCGACGGTCGCACGCCATTCGGGATGCGACTGCTTGTCACAGCGCTTGAGAATGCGGGAGAACGACGAAACGATGCTGCCGATCAGACCCACATCCACGCGGACATTCTTGTTGATTTCGGACAAATCTGTGTCCAGCTGGATGATCTTTGCGTTCTTTGCATACTTTGCGACGTTGCCGGTCGCGCGGTCGCTGAACCGGACGCCGATGCCGATGATAAGGTCAGCTTCCTTGTTTGCCATGGACGATGCGTATCTGCCGTGCATACCCTCCATGCCGAGGAAGCGGGGATAACTGTTCTTCATTGCGGACAGACCCATGAACGTACATCCGACATACGCATCGATCTTTTCGGCAAGCGCGATGATGTCTTCGGTCATGCCGCGTCCTGCGGCACCGCCGCCGATGTAGATGTACGGGCGCTTGGATGCGTTGATGAGCTCCACGGCACGGTCGATGTCCGCATCGTCCGCGGTCTCCTGCGGGATGTGGTCAACGATGTCGCCTCTCGTGAACGCACACTGCGCGACCTGAACATCTTTCGGAATGTCGATGAGGACAGGGCCGGGTCTGCCGGACTTTGCGATGCGGAACGCCTCGCGGATGGTGTCGGCAAGCTCATGCACATCGCTGACAAAATAATTGTGCTTAGTAATCGGCAGGGTCACGCCGGTGATGTTGATTTCCTGGAAACTGTCGCGGCCGATGAGAGATGTCGGCACGTTGCCAGTGATGGCGACCATCGGAATGGAGTCCAGCATCGCGGTCGCAATGCCGGTGACAAGGTTGGTCGCGCCGGGGCCGGACGTCGCAATCACAACGCCGACCTTGCCGGTCACACGGGAATAGCCGTCTGCTGCGTGGGATGCACCCTGTTCATGTGCGGCAAGCACATGGTTGATGCGGTCGCCCGCTTTGTATAATTCGTCATAAATATTCAAGACCTGACCGCCCGGATACCCGAACACATCGGTCACGCCCTGCTCAATGAGGGTCTCAACGACGATCTGGGCGCCGGACATCATTCTGCCCTGCGGTTCTTTTTCGTTTGCCATACGGTTTTGATTGGATACCTCCTGTTTTGGGGATGTGGACAACAAAAAACAGCGCTTTCCGTCCTCTGTTATCCATACGTTTGATAACAAAGAGACGAAAGCACTGAAAAATTCGATTTTCGCTTCCGCGGTACCACTCTTTTTCATCCCGGATGAGATCCGACGAAAATTTTCCGTTCCGGATGCCATCCCAATTGGATGCGCTCGGGGTGCCCAACACCCTTGCCCTGTCACGGGAGCACCCGTCTGCATTTACTTTCCGAAGTCAGACCCCGGATTTTATTGCAGCCACTCCATGGTGAGTTCAACAAACCTTTCCCTCCGTGTCTTGCACCGACCGACACCTCTCTGTGTGGGAAGCCTTTTGTTTACTGCTCCATTTCACTGTGTTTTAACAGTATATATTATACCACTTTATCGCGGAAAAGTCAATAGGTACGCAAAAGAATTTTTATGCGGATTTTGTGAATTTTTTTGGTTTCATTTGTGAACATCATTCGTTGATGTAAATAAACACCCGTGACTGGATGATCTTCGCCGCCTCGTCAACCGATCTGACCCCGCTTTCGGCATACGACAGCTCTTCCTCGATGATCCCGCGAATCACCGTGTCCCCCGCGCCGCGCATTTTGGAGTCGCAGACATAGGAGACGAGCGCGTCGTGTTCGGGTTTCAGTACCATAATATCGGCACTGTAGTTTAACAAAAATTTTGCCGGCAGCGGAGTGACCGCGTAGGCGGCAAACGAAACGTACAGTTCGGAATCCCATTTGTACTGCGAATAGGAATTCGTAATCCGTCTTTCTATGTAATACTGGTGTCCCCACCCGATAATGTTTTCCACCGCCGCGCGGATGACGGGAAAATCGGTCTCCGCCGCCACGGTCTGCACAGTCTCCGACAGCATCATCGACAGATACGTCTGCGCGCCCGCGAGGTGTTCGCTGTTTTTGCCGACAGACATCAGCATTCCCGTTTCCATGTGGATGCTGCCGCCGTCCGCCGACGGGTAGCCGCAGATGTTGTAGTCCTTGTCAATTTTGTCAAACAGATAATACAGCATCGGTAGGGTCTTCGGTTCCGTAATCTTCATTTGCAGAAATTTGATCTGCCCCTCTGCGAACGGTGTGATGATGTCGCCGTACATAGACAGATTATCGACCTGAATAGAACCGATGCCGTATGCGTTCGTAAAATACCGGTTGTCCGTTTCCACAAGATACGTTTCCGGCACGGAATTCTTGAATTCCTGCATGAACGTCATCAGACGGATAAATTCGTTGCTGTCGTAGGAACAGGTCTTATTTTCCGTATCGACGAAATCGTACAGCGCGATGTCGAGCATTTCATCACGGACGAACGATTCAAACAGCGATTCTCCCTCACCGAGCCCGTCCATAATCTCGTACAGTTTTTCGTATGTAAACGCTTCCCCGACGGCAAGTGTCTCGGTCGTTGTGATAAGCGTTGACAGCTGCACCGTGAACGGAATCGCCGTAATTTCCCCGCCGCCGTCCAGCGCATCGCGGACGCACGCAATCAGCTTTGCTTTGTCCGCCACGGACGACAGGTCAGCAAAGAGACCTTTTTCGTTCAGCGCATCAAAACCGTCATAGTATTCCCCGAAAAGATAGATGTCGTAGGTCACGCCGTTCAACAAATCCTGTGTAAACAGCTGGTCGCGCCGCCCCTCCGTTCCGGTATAAAGATAGGTTCCGTCTTCCTTATAATGCGCCAGATAATCGTAATCCGTCAGCTCGATGAGGTATTCATCGTTCGTCCGGTTGAAATACGCCACGGATTCCCGCACGCGCCGGTTGTCGTCCATTTCGGCGGTATTCGGACTTTTGCTGATTGTGTTTCCGATGGATGCCGCCCGCAGAACCGTTTTCATCGGCCGCACGCCGTCCTCGTCCGGCGCAAAAATTGCGGGATAGTCTTCCCCGGTAAACGCATCCGTGTACCAGACAAGGAAGCGGTCGCCCGGCAGGGCATCAATGAAGCCGATCTGGTCGGAGGTAAAATACGATTTCTCAAAATCGCAGAGGAAAATTTCTTCCCCGTTCCGCTGTACGGTAATGCCTTCGTAATCCACGAGATACACACCGTCTTCCGCGAAAAAAACGGTATCCGCACGGCGGTAGGCGTTGGTTTCTTCGTATAGGATAATTTCTTCGATCTCATCGGTTTGTGGGTCATATAAATAGGTTGTTTCATCCGTACATACAAGAACAATCTTTCCGTCGTCACGGCGGTAGCCGGTATATACTTTGTCAGATAACTCAAACGGTCCGTGTAAACCCAGCGACGCATCAACAACGTAAAAACGAACCCCCACATCAAACCCAAAATAAGTCAGGTATGTTGTTTCGTCAATCATCACGATTTCCCCATTGGGATTCGCACTTGATGGATTTTCGGAATATATCGGAATCAAATCCGACTGTCTGATGAAGTTTCCGTCAAAATCATACATCATCAGATAGTACCCGGAGTCGTCTTCTGCAGTCAAAGTCGTTACGCACGTCCGGTTTTCGGTGTTGACCGCGCGGAACTGTGTGGCGTTCGTCTCCGGCGAAAATTCCGGTGCAAGAGATAAGAAATTCCCGTCTGTATCCAGAATCATAATCTTATACCTGCCGTCGGATACCATGAAATAGAGTTTGTTGTCGGCATAGATTGCTTGATTGTTAACATCATGCCCCTGCATTGCACTCGACATATTGCGGATATAGATGCCGTCGGGGGCTTTGATTTTGTTCATCGTGTAAACATATTCGCATTCTTCGTACAGGACGGTTTCTCCGGTTTCGCTCGTCCCGACGGTGCTTTTCACCGGATTTCCCGACGGACTGCTTTGCTTCTCCGCTGTACATCCGCAGACGGTCAGAACCAAAAGCATCAGCAGAATCAACCTTGACCATTTCATATGCTGTTCCCCCCTTCGGATACGGTATATGTCATTCGTTTGCGTATATAAACACTACTCGTTGATGTAAATAAACACCCGCGACTGGATCATCTTCGCCGCCTCGTCAACCGTTCTGACCCCGCTTTCGGCATACGACAGCTCTTCCTCGATGATCCCGCGAATCACCGTGTCCCCCGCGCCGCGCATTTTGGAGTCGCAGACGTAGGAGAGGAGCGCGTCGTGTTCGGGTTTGAGGACGGTGATGTCGGCATCATAATTGATTGCGGACTGCGCGGGGAGCGGTGATACGGAGTAACGGACAAAAAACGCGGAAAGCGTGGTTTTCCACACATACGGAGAAGTATCGTCCACCGACGAGTGAACGCTGTAATACTGGTGTCCCCAGCCGATGCGGTTTTCAACCGCCGCACCGATGACGGGAAACGCCGTTTCCGCCGCCACGGTCTGCACGGTTTCGGACAGCATCATGGAAAGATACGCCTGCGCGCCGGCAATGTTTTCGCTGTTTTTGCCGACGGACATCAGCATTCCCGTTTCCATGTGGATGCTGCCGCCGTCCGCGGACGGATAGCCGCAGAGGTTATAATCTTTTCCGATTTTGTCAAACAGATAATATAGCATCGGCAGGGTCTCGGGCTGTGTGATGCTGACTTCCAGAAACTTGATTTTTCCTTCCGCAAACGGCGTGATGACGTCGCCGTACATCGACAGAGAACTGCCGCCGATGTTCAGAACGCCGTATGCGTTGCTGAAATATCGGCTGACGTTTTCAATCAGAAGATTCTGCGGCACGGAATTTTTGAAATCCTGCATGAATTCCATCAGGCGGATAAATTCTTCGCTGTCATAAGAGCAGGTCTTATTTTCCGTATCGACGAAATCATACAGCGCGATGTCAAGCATTTTCTCCCGCACAAACGATTCAAACAGCGATTCTCCCTCGCCAAGCCCGTCCATGATTTCGTACAGTTTTTCGTATGTAAACGCTTCCCCGACGGCAAGCGTGTCCGTTGTTGTGACAAGCGTTGACAGCTCCACCGAAAACGGGATTGCCGTAATTTCCCCGCCGCCGTCCAGTGCATCGCGGACACACGCAATCAATTTGGCTTTATCAGCCACAGACGACAGGTCGGCAAAGAGACCTTTTTCTTCCAGATTTTTCCGGTTGCCGTAATTTTGCCCGATGAGATAAATATCAAACGCCGCGCCATTCAGAAGTTCCTGTTCAAACAACGTCGATGCACGGTCGGACGTATTTGCCGAAAGATAGGAACCGTCGTCCGCGTACTGCGCCATCGCATCGCAGTCCGTCAGCTCAATGACATAATCTTTGTTTGTGCGGTTGAAATACGCAACGGAATCCAAAACGGCTTCGTGGTCGTCCAGCGTTGCCGTATGGTTCAGACTGTTCCCAACAGAGACTGCCCGCAGCACCGTCCGCGCGACCCGCGCTTCTTCCGCAGGCGCGAAAATGGCGGGGTATTCTTCCCCGGAAAAATCGTCGGTGTACCAGACAAGGAATTTGTCTCCCGGCAGGGCATCAATGAACCCGAACTGGTCGGCGGTGTAATAGGAATCGGCAAAATCGCAGAGGAAAATCTCTTCTCCGTCGCGCTGGACGGTGATGCCCTCTCTGTCAATGAGATACACGCCGTTTTCTGCGTAAAGAACCGTTTCCGCGCGTTGGAACGTGTTGGTTTTTTCGTATAGAACGACTTCTTCGATACGATCGGTTTCCAGGTCATAGCGGTAGGTCGTATCATCGGCGCAGACGAGAATGATCGTGCCGTCATCCCGGCGGTAGCCGGTACAGATATCCGATGACAGTGCAAAAGAGCCGTGGAGATTCAGGTCTGCATCCGCCAGCCAGACTTCGGAGCCGCCGCCGAAATAGAAATAGGTGATGCACCATTCATCGTCAATCATCTGCACCGTCCCCGCCGCAGACATCGACGTGCTTTCTTTGGGAAGCACATCGGACTGCATCAGCACATTCCCGGCAGAATCACTCATCACCAACCGGTATCCGCTGTTGTCTTCTTCGGATACGGCAGTGAAGAACGTCCCGTTTTCCGCACTCGTCAGACCGTATCGGTAATACCCTTTTTCCGCGGGCGTATACGGAACTGCAGCGATGAATGTTCCGTCAGTGTCATAAACACAAGGAACGATTCGTTGTCCTGACTGTCACAGGCGCGGAAATAGATTCGGTCATAATAAAAGTTTGCAATTCTGCTTTCATAAATCAAGGAACTGTTATCAATTGCTGTTATCGTCTGTTTCTCCGATGAGATTTCTTTGATTTCGTAGACGTTTTCGCATTCTTCATATAAAACCGTAACCCCATATTCCGACGTCGCCGAAACGGGGGATTTCGGTGTATCACCCGACAGTGCATCCCCGTTCTGCATCCAGCATCCGGTCAGAAGCATACCGACCGACAGAAGGAAACCGATCATTCTGTGCTTTTGCGGCTTCACACAAGCACCTCTCTCCAATACCTCCCCACCGCGCCGAACGCATCCAGCCGGGCGGTATCGGGATTTCCGTCCGCGCCGACGGTCGGGCAGATGATGCCGCCTTCCTCAAACTCGTTCCACGCAAACGTGAGAATGTGCCCCGCAAATTGCGCCCCGCACGCCGTGCGAATCCAGTCCACAAGTCCCCGTGCGCCGGTCATCAGCTCTTCCGCCGATGCAAACGCGGCGTAATCCTTATCCGGATAGGTGACCCACGGGGACGGTTGATCGACACGCGGGGAGGGATCCCAGCCGGTCGTGAACAGCGGGATAACCGGTTTTCCCGTGGCGCGGCGGGTCTCGTTTGCCCGCAGACATTCCGCGAACAGTTCGCTGTACGTCGTCACGCCGCTTTTCACCGCCGCATACGCGGAAAGCGCATCACTTGCGTCCAAATCTTCCCCGCCGTGGATGCTGTGATACATCGCGACAACGTAAGGGTCGGGCGTTCCCCGTTTCGCGCAGGCGGCGCGCACCCGCTCGATGAAGTCCGTGCGGCTTCCGTTGTAGACGTATAGAAGCGGCCGCCCGTCGATTGTTTCGTAATACGGTGCCTGCATCGCCCGAACCAGCGCATCCACGTCCCCGTCTGAAAACGGATGTGCCCCCGCGATGGCACACAGCCCGATTTTATCCCGCAGAACACTGTGCTCGTGCAATCTGCGCGCATAATTCAATTCAAAGACGTGCGCGGAGCAGTCCGTGGGCGACGTTGTGACGTGCGTGCGGGAACCCTCGTCGGGATACCACACATACGCAAAATAGTCGATTCCCGCCCGGACGGCATACGACAGCTCGCGGTCATATTCCTCCTGTGTGCGCCGGTGGTACGAAACGGCATCCGTCCCGCAGACGTCCGCATAATACGGCGTGACCGGACGGTATTTTGCCGGCGAAAGATTTCTCGTCTGATAATAGCCGAAATACGTCTCCGGCGGCAGGGAGCAGTCCCAGTTGATGACACCAATTCTCATGATAAAGCCCTCTCTTGTTCGTTGATATTCATTCATTTATGTAAAGCTTCCCCCTCGCCAAGTCCGTCAAAAATTTCATACAGCTTTTCATAGGTGAACGCTTCTTCTGTCGGCAGAATGTCCGTTGTGGTCACAAGCGTTGACAGACTGACGGAAAACGGAATCGCCGTAATGGTTCCGCCGCCGGAAACGGACAACGCTTCCCGCACGCAGGTGAGCATATCCGCTTTCTTTGTCAGTGCTGTCAGATCGCGGAACAGTCCTTTTTCCGCGAGCGCATCCATATTGTCGTAACAGGTGCCGAAGAGAAACACGTCATACTGTACGCCGGAAATCAAATCCATCTCAAAGTTCTGCTTGATCCGGTCGGAGAGCCATCCGTCCTGAATGTACTGTCCGTTTTCGTCATACTGCGCCGCGGTATCGTAATCCGTCCATTCGATGCGGTATTTTTTGTTGTTCCGGTTGAAATACGCAACGGATGCGGCGATGGTGTTCAGATCCTCGTTGTAGGAGAGCTGTGTTGTAATGCCCACCGTTGCCAGACGGATGCTCTTGCGCACGGGTCGGGTCGTTTCCCCCGGTTCAAAAACAGCGGGATAAATTTCCCCTGTGAACGCATCCGTGAATTTAACGAGAAACCGGTCGCCCGGCATAATGTCAAAAATCTGCATTTCCGACGGTGTATAACCCGATTCCTGAAAATCGCAAAGCAGTGTATCGACCCCGTCACGCTGAACGGTGATGCCGGTCTTGCTGATAAAATACACCCCCTGCGCGGTGAAGATGCGCTTCTCTGCCTGCACATAAGCGGGCGTTTCCGTGCAATAACCGACCTGTTCGATACGCCCGGTCTCCGGTGTGAAGATATAAGTGACATCATTGAAATAGATGACGAGAATCCTGCCGTCCTCCAAACCTACGACATTGATTGGGTCATTCCGAAGTTTCTCACTCTCCGCATACGAAAAAGACCGGTCAAACACGAAAAACTTCCGTCCGTTTGCAAAATGGTAAACGAAATAATCGCCGACAACGTACAGTTCTCCCCTGAAATTGTCTTTGGAGTTTCCGTATAACCGTTCCGATTCCCGGATGAGGTTGTTTTCACCGTCATAGACCTGGAACACAACGCTCTCGCTGTCTTTGTCAAATTCCTCGTGCAAGTAATACGTTACGCCGTCTTCGGTGTACCATTCCAACCCGATTTGAACGTTTCGCGTCAGTTTACTCGGACCGACCTGTTCCAGATGCTCATACGTTTCGGGATCGTAATAATCGTGAATTCCCATCAGTGCCGTTCCCTCATAAATAAGACAGTTGACACTGATCTTATCATCGTCATATGTGACCCCCATCGTATAAAAATCATGCGCAAGCGGCAGCTTCACAAGACGGTACACATTCTCACACGCCTCATACACCACCGCATCCTCGTCCTCATCCTCCCCCGCCGTCTCCGAAACCAGCTCCGCCCAGTAATCGGGCGCGCTCCCGGCATCGGTCACAGCCACATTTGCGGCATCACCGCCCCCGTCGCAGGCGCAGAGCAAGCAGTTCAGTATGGACAGCAGGGACAGAAACAGTGCAAGTGCGGTTTTCTTCATTTGGGGTACCTCCTGCGGTTGAAGATTGGGATTCTTTCTCATTGTTTGTATTATAGCATATTTCACAAAACTTTTCAACGGGTTTTGGACAGTTCCGATAATTTCGGCATCTTGTACAAAAGCGCCATCCAGTTTTTGTATAAAACGCCGGTCGCCCGGTCTGCTCCCCCCGATTTTTCCGAAAACCCCTTGCATTCCGCCGCAGGATATGTTATAATATTATCAGTGAAGATGTATATAACCGTTCTGCACACCTTATATAATAAAAGGAAGGAAAATTTCAAATCATGAGTGCAATCAAAGATATTTCGCTGGCAAAGTCCGGCTATGACAAGATCAACTGGGTCAAAAGTTATATGCCCATTCTGAACGCCATCAACAAACGCTTCTCCGAAGAAAAGCCGTTCGCGGGCAAGAAAATTTCGATGTCCATTCATTTGGAAGCCAAAACCGCCTATCTTGCGATGACGCTTGCCGCCGGCGGTGCCAAAGTTTATGTGACCGGATGCAATCCGCTCTCCACGCAGGACGACATTGCGGCGGCGCTGGTGGATGCCGGCTTTGAAGTCAACGCATGGCGCGGTGTCACAAACGAAGAATACGAAGAGCATCTGAAAAAGACCCTCTCCCTCTGCCCCGACGTGATGATCGACGACGGCGGCGACCTGACGCATCTGCTTCACGGCGAATGCCGCGACTACGGCAAAAATCTGATCGGCGGCTGTGAAGAAACGACGACGGGCATTCACCGCCTGTTCTCCCGCCAGAACGCCGGCAAGCTCGACTACACGATGATCGACGTCAACGACGCGGACTGCAAGCACCTGTTCGACAACCGTTACGGCACAGGTCAGTCCACGCTCGACGGCATTATGAACGCGACGAACCTGATCATCGCCGGGAAGACCGTTGTCATCGCCGGATACGGCTGGTGCGGCAAAGGCATGGCAATGCGCGCGAAAGGCATGGGTGCCGTTGTTGTTGTGACCGAAATCGACCCCATCAAGGCGATCGAAGCAGTCATGGACGGCTTTACGGTCATGCCGATGGACGAAGCGGCGAAAGTGGGCGATCTGTTCGTCACGCTGACCGGCTGTGCCGACGTCATCCGCGACCGCCACTTCGCTGTGATGAAGGACGGCGCACTGCTTGCGAACTCCGGTCACTTCGACGTGGAGATCAACAAGCAGGAACTGGAAGCGCAGGCTGTAGAACTCTGGGAACGCAAGCCGAACATCCGCGGCTACCGCATGGCAGACGGCCGTGTTCTCAATCTACTCGCCGATGGTCGTCTGGTGAATCTCGCCGCCGGAAACGGTCATCCCGCCGAGATCATGGACATGAGCTTCGGCATTCAGGCACTGTGTCTGGAATATCTCGTGAAGCACGCAGGCGAGCTGGAACACAAAGTCTATCAAGTTCCGCGCGAAATCGATGCCGAAGTCGCCAACATCAAGCTCTCCTCCATGGGCATCACCATCGATGCCCTCACCGAAGCCCAAGTAGCCTACATGAACCAAGTAGACTGACCTACTTTTTCTTATAAGAAAAAGTAGGCAAATAGAATTTTGCCTTGCTGCGCGTTTTAAGGGGAGAACTGCTTCTTTCCTAAACGCCGCTGATGCAAATTGTTAGTCGTAAATAAACAAATTCTTCCCAGAAAAGTTTTGCGGGGAGTTTAAGGGGGGCTTTTTCAAAAGCTCCCCTCATCGTTTCCCATATTTTTGAAAAAAGAATTGACATTTCCCTGCACTCATGGTATAATAATATAATAGATAGAAAATATCCCATCAAAATGAATTTTACGATATAGGAGAACCAATCAAATGGCAGCATATCTGACCGCGGAAGACAAGCGCACCTGTTACTGCGCTGAGCTTTCCGCAAAGAACATCGGCGAAACCGTCTGTGTCATGGGCTGGGCGCAGAGACAGAGAGACCTCGGCAGTCTGATTTTCATTGACCTGCGCGACAGAACGGGCATCGTCCAGCTTGCGTTCGGCGAGACCACCGACAAAGAGATCTTCGACATGGCGTTCAACGTCCGTGCGGAGTTTGTGCTCTGCGCACACGGCACTGTCCGCGCGCGCGGTGAAGGTGCGGTCAACAAGA
Source organism: Clostridia bacterium (assembly GCA_017481495.1). Lineage (GTDB taxonomy): Bacteria > Bacillota > Clostridia > Oscillospirales > CAG-272 > RGIG3925. The sequence continues at coordinate 51,988 of JAFUPC010000016.1, read as the reverse complement.
ACCTCCCCACCGGTGAAATTGAGATCGAAGTCACCTCGATGAAGGTGCTTTCCAAGTCCCAGACCCCGCCGTTTGCCATTGTGGAAAACAGCGACGTCAAGCCGGAGCTCCGTCTGAAGCACAGATACCTCGACCTGCGCCGTCCCGACCTTGCCCGCAACATCATTGCGCGTTCCGAGATCACCAAGATCGCGCGCGACTATTATGCGGAAAACGGCTTCATCGACATCGAGACGCCGTGCCTCATCAAGCCCTCTCCCGAAGGCGCACGCGACTATCTCGTTCCGTCCCGTGTCCACAAGGGATCGTTTTATGCGCTCCCGCAGTCACCCCAGCTGTACAAGCAGCTGCTCATGTGCGCAGGCTTTGACCGTTATTTCCAGATCGCGCGCTGCTTCCGTGACGAAGACCTCCGCGCTGACAGACAGCCGGAATTCACCCAGCTTGACACCGAAATGTCCTTTGCGACCGCAGACGACGTCATGCAGATGCACGAAGGCTTCATCAAGTACCTCTTTGAACGCTATTTCGGCCAGAAGCTCGATTACGACTTCCCGCGGATGCCGTGGAAAGAGGCAATGGAGCGCTACGGCTCCGACAAACCAGATATCCGGTTCGGCTTTGAGCTGCATGACCTGTCCGACGCGGTCAGAGATACCGAGTTCAAGGTCTTCCGCGGTGCCATCGACATGGGCGGTTCCGTCCGCGGCATCAACGTCAAGGGCGGCGCAAAGATGACCCGCAAGGAAATCGACGCGCTGACCGAATTCGTCAAGTCGTACCGCGCAAAGGGTCTGGCATGGCTGAAGTGGGCGGACAACGGCGACATTTCCTCCTCTTACGCAAAGTTCTTAACCGAATCCGAAAACGAAGCCATCAAGACCGTTCTGGAAGCCGAACCCGGCGACCTGCTCCTCATCGTTGCGGACAAGAACGCAGTCGTGTTCGATTCCCTCGGCGCACTTCGCCGTCACTGCGCAAAGAAGATGGGGCTGCTCGACCCGCACGAGTTCAAGTTCCTCTGGGTCACGGAGTTCCCGCTCCTTGAGTGGAGTGAGGAGGACAACCGCTTCTACGCGATGCACCATCCTTTCACGTCCCCGATGGATGAAGACCTCGAATTCCTCGATTCCGCCCCCGGCCGCGTCCGCGCAAAGGCATACGACATCGTTCTGAACGGTACGGAGCTTGGCGGCGGTTCCGTGCGTATCCACGACAGCGAGCTGCAGGCGCATATGTTTGACCTGCTCGGTGTCACAAAGGAGGATGCAGAAGAAAAATTCGGCTATCTTCTGGAAGCATTCAAGTATGGCGTTCCCCCGCACGCAGGACTTGCGTTCGGTCTCGACCGTCTCGTTGCGCTCCTGCTCGGACAGGAGGACATCCGCGACGTCATCGCGTTCCCGAAGGTGCAGAACGCAAGCGAGCTGATGTCCGGCGCACCGGGCATTGCAGACCCCAAGGGGCTGGAGGAGCTGGCGATTGCGATTGTAAAGGAAGAAAACGATTCCGAGAACGCTTAATTCTCCGATCATGAGACAGATAAAGACACCGTACTGTGCGGTGTCTTTTTGTTGTTTTAATTTTGTTTTCACATTGTTTTTCTTTTTATTCACATAAATGTCTTCCGAATTTATTGACAAATTTATCCAAATATGATATAATAGAACCAACAAAAGATGAGCGTTTTTCCACATTTTTCCTTTCCTGCGTTTCTGTACTTTTGAGAAAAGCCGTACACTTTTCTCCGAAGATAGGCGAGTTCCGATTTTGTATTCGTGCAGATGCATATGTATCAGATACGGTCTGCGTAAGATGTCCCGACGGTATCACGGAATACGGAACGACAGTTGATACCGCCCCCGTCAAGAAAGGAGACAAACCATGAAGAAATTACTTATGGTTCTCTTTGTCCTCGTTTTCTCGTTCGCTCTCTGCGTGTCGGTTTCGGCAGTGGAAGCGGATGTGGAAGACACTGCCATCGTGACAGAAGTTGCGGAAACTGCGAGCGTTAGCAGTGACTGCAATCATGTTGACCGTCAGGAACTTGAAATCAAGGATTTTTTCTATGTGGATTCCGATTGGTTAAGCCCCACAATGTGCGTTCACACATATCATGTGACGTATAGATGCCTTGATTGTGATGAAGTTTTCACGGATGGGACGGTTTATACGACAACAACGAATCACGAATGGTCAATTCACCTCGTGTTGATTAACGGCACATACCAAGAGTGCGGTGTCTGTGCTAAATGCGGATGGCACACACGCACACACAGCTAAACATGCGTCATAAGGAAGGTATTTTTTATACCTTCCTTATACCCTTATTTTGAGAAAGATTACAAAGATAACATGAAGAATATCATACTAACATTTTTTATTTTTATTACCTCATTCTTTCTTTTGATTTCCTGCGATCATACAGTCGAAACACCCGACAATGCGTATGATGACGAAATGCATTATGTCTATACAACAGAATTTCTCTCTTTTCCTGATTCCTATGACAACACAAAGTTGACTTATCTTTATGAAAACATCGGTGAATATCCGTTTTATTCAACTTTCAAAAACAATTCTTATGTTGGATGTTTTTTTCATGATGAAGCAAAAACAGAAACACTCGATACAGGAATTACCGTTACATATAACGACCATATCGGAATCAGTCAAATAGATACGACAACAGGCGAATCTGTAATAAATATTCTCCCCAACAGATTCACTGATGAAACAAATGAATCTTATTACGTCCATTCCGGAAATCTGACTGCGGCTTCCCTTAATTCTTCGAGCGAATTGGCATTTTTACTCAGTGGTTTTTCAAATACACAAACATTGCTTGTTCTGAATGCGGATGGAAGTGTTAAATACGTAAAAGATGCATCCGATTATGATAATATCAATACAAATTTTTCATCTACATTCCTTCGCAATATAATTTTGACCGATGAATCTTATGTAATTATTGATAATAACGGTGTCATCTGCATCCTTGACCCGGACGGTAACGCGATTCTGCAAGAAAAAATAGATAAATACGATATGTCAGCAGTATCGTTCGGTTTACAGCAAGCCTCCGATGGAACAATTATTTATCTGTATGCAAACAATGATATGACTTCCGTTGAATATCGAGTCATCGACCCTGTCATCGGAACAATCAGCGAACCTGTCACTTTGCCGTATACGGGTTCCGCTTCGTTTAATTATTTGACTCGATTTTTTACGAAAGACATCTATTTTGTTTCCGACGGTTTGAGTTTTTATCGTTACGATAAGGACGGAAATTCCACGAAACTCTTTGATTGGACCGAGCAGGAAATCATTGGTATGCGTATTGATGCCCTCTACATTGAGAATAAAAACAGTTTTTATGTGATGACACAAGATCCGTTTAACGGAAACCCGGAAATTGCAAAAATAAATTATTGCTCTGCATCTGAAGTCACCCCCAAAACCGAAATCACCCTCGCCTGCGCCGAGTACGAAGACGGTTCGCTCCGCGCGCTTCAGACGGCGGTCACGCTGTTCAACCGCAAATCCACTGACTATAAAGTCACCATCGCCTACTACGACCCCGAAAATCAGAGCGCGTTTTCGCTGAACCAGCAAATCGCCAACGACATGATGAACGGCAAGCAGATTGACCTGATTCTCTTCCATAAGGACGTCACGATGGAATATTTTGTCAACCTCGGCATTCTCGGCGACTGGTATCCGCTGATGGATTCCGACAGCGTTTATACCCGCGATGCGTTCCTTGACTGCATTTTTGCAGCGTATGAAACGGCGGACGGCACGCTTCCCGTTCTGACGACCGATTTCGGTCTGACGACGATGGTCGGCGCGGCGGAGAATCTCGGCGGCAAAACGGCGTGGACGTATGCGGAATGTGCCGATTTCATCGAAACGCTCGACTGGGATCAGATTGTATTGCAGCTTGACAAGGACGGCGACAACAGCGATGCGATGCTTGTTCTGAAAAGCTTTCTGCCGATGGTGCTCGACGACTACATCGACGAAACGACCGGCACCTGCACCTTTGACTCCGACAGCTTCGCCGAATTTCTGACCCTTTGTACACAAGTGCTCATCAATCACGAAACCGCGGCGTACAAGCACACGGACGGCATTGTGGAATACCTCTACGAAAGCAGCGGTCTTCTGAACGAATACCGCAAGGGCAAAACGATCCTGTTCAACAAATGCGACAATAGCGCAAACGGCAAATATTCCGTCAAGCATCCCTCGGACGTGATGAACATTCTCGACAATTTCTTCAACACCTACGACGAAGTCACGTTCATCGGCTATCCGCTCCCGGACGGAACGGGTGAAACGGGCACCGCGGTCACGCCGTGGATTCAGCTGGGTCTGACCGCAAACGCGGAACACGTCGACGGCGCGTGGGAATTTGTCAAATCGTATCTCGATTACCAGTCCGACCGGGAGCAGACGGAGAACAATGTGCCGTATCTGCCCTGCACGGAAAGCGCACTCGATGCGCTTCTCGATGCCTACGAAACATATACCTATCTTTCGACCGGCTCGGTCGACATCCAGGAATTCACCGAATACGAAGACCACGGCATGAAGAATCCCTACTATCTCCCCGCAAACACCGAAGTCCGCGGCATTCTCACCGACCTGCTTGCGCAGACGACCCGCCGCTATTCCGGAAACGATGCCGTCATGGACATCATTTTTGAGGAAGCCGCGTATTATTTCGCCGGTGTCAACGCCCTCACCGACGTCACCGACCGCATCCAGAGCCGGGTCGGCATCTATTTAAGCGAGCATCAGTAATATTTTTCCGAAATGATATACAGAACACCGTGTCTTTGGGCGCGGTGTTTTTGTTTTGAGAAAAAGACTTGACAGAGGCACGGCCTTGTGCTATAATAATTACAGATACGAACCGCGAAAGGACAATTCTATGGAAATGGTACTTCTGACCGCCCTCGGTGTGGGCGGCGCAACCGTGCTGGGCGCGGTCATCGGTTTTCTGTTCAAAGGCATTTCGCACCGGTTTTCCGACATCGTGCTGTCGTTTGCGGCGGGTGTCATGCTGTCGGCGGCGGTGCTGGGACTCGTTCTTCCCGCCGTGGATTATGCGGGCGGCGGGTTTGGCGGCGTTCTTGTGACGGTCGCCGGGATCTTCGCGGGCGCTTTGTGCCTGAATCTCATTGACAAGATCGTGCCGCACCTGCACAAGCTCATCGGTTCCGCCGACGGCGACGACATCGAAGCGCACCCGGATTCGGGACTGTCGAAGGTGCTTCTGTTCGTGACTGCCATCGCCATCCACAATCTGCCGGAAGGCATCGCCGCCGGTGTCGGTTTCGGCGCGGGAGATGCTTCTCAGGCACTGCTCATCGCGGGCGGTATCGCCTTGCAGAATGTGCCGGAGGGCATGGTCATCATCAGCCCGATGCTGGCATCCGGCGTAAAATCGGGAAAAACCTTTCTCATTGCCGCGGCAACGGGTCTGTTTGAAGTCGTCGGCACGCTCATCGGCTTTTTCGCGGTCAGTCTTTCCAACGCCATTCTGCCGTTCGCGCTCGCATTCGCCGGCGGCACGATGTTGTACGTCATCAGCGACGAAATGATCCCCGAAACCCACGCCCACGGCTCCGAACGCGGCGCGACATATGCCCTGCTTATCGGATTCTGCTTTATGCTGGCAGTGGATGTGCTGTTGGGGTGAAAATTTTTTGATTCTGTCCGATACTTTCAGTTTAAGAGCGAATGCGTGCTTCCTCTATCCCTGCAGGGGCGCCCATATGGTTTCGCATCGCGAAACCTTGCGTTCGTAACATATCGGTAAGATGTCGAAGTATTATGAAAAATAACATTGTTATATGTTTTTCAAACGATAACGCCTGCACAGCGTTTGGAAACGGACGCCCAATGGGCACCCCTACAGATGTACCGAATACTGTTTCTCTTAATTAAGCAACAGCGTTCCCATACAAAAGAAAATCCCCATCTTTCAAACCCAATAAAAGGAGTAACCCTCATGCCCACCTCCCCCCTCATCGGCATCACACCGCAGTATGATGCCAGCGCAAAACAGGTCTGGATACGGAAAGTCTACGTGGATGCCGTCATCCGCGCCGGCGGCATTCCCGTGATGCTCGACCAGTACACCGACCGCGATACGGTCGCAAAGCTCTGCACCCGGCTGGACGGTATTCTGTTTTCCGGCGGATGCGATCTTCACCCGAATCTCTACGGAGAGGAGGTTCTGCCGGAATGCGATACGATTGCCCCCGAACGCGATGCGTTTGAAGCCCTGCTCTTTTCGGAGGTCGAACGGGCGGAACTGCCGGTGCTCGGCATCTGCCGCGGCATCCAGTCGCTGAACGTCTTCGCGGGCGGTTCCCTCTATCAGGACATTCCGGGACACCGCGATGTCCGCCACCCGGTCAGAATCGAAGCGGGAACGCACCTCCACACCATTCTCGGAAAAACAGAAATCAGCGCAAACAGCTACCACCATCAGGCGGTGAAAGTCCCCGCGCCCGGATTCGTCGTTTCCGCGTATGCCGCGGACGGAACGATGGAAGCCGTGGAACGCCCCGGCGAACGGTTCTTTGTCGGTGTCCAATGGCATCCCGAGCTTCTGGTCGATGAAGAAGATCATGCGCGGATCTTCCGAGCATTCGTTTCCGCCTGTTCCGATGGCTGATATCGGGATATAAAAGCCCGCAAATCATATAATCATTTACAGTAAGGAGACATTTTCAAAATGAAACCCACAAAAAAGGCCCTGTCCTGTCTGCTTGCCCTCATTCTGTGCATGACATCCCTGCTTGCGCCCATCGGTGTGCAGGCCGCCGAGGATGCGCTGACCATAACATCCTCAACGAGCGGTTATCGGAGCTTCGGTTTCCCGATGACGGCAAGTCTGAGCACTGCCCGCTGGAGTCATGTAATGTTTTCGTATCAGTATCAGATCAGCGATACGCAGTTCGTCACAATCAACCTTGCGGGAGACGAAAACAAAAATGCTGTCATTTCCTTTGACACCTACGACAGCAGAACGTACAAACGCATCTCCACCAAAAACGTTCCCTACGAGTTGTCCCTTTGGTGCGGTGCGCATTTTGACGGAACCTATTTCTATCTCGCATTCGGAAACAGCGACAATGCCGATTATGACGACAACCGCGAAATGCTCCGCATCGTCAAATACGACAAGAATCTGAAACGGATCGACGCCGCAAGCTCGGACGGCTGTTATACCTACGACATCTGCGATGCCGGATCGCTGCGTATGGATTCGCTCAACGATAAGCTTGTCGTCTATACCTGCCGTGAACGCTTCGACGGGCATCAGTCCAATCTGCTTCTGTACATTGATACCGATACGATGGATATTCTGAACACGGATACGGGTGCGTTCCCGGGATGCCACGTCAGTCACTCCTTCAATCAGTTCGTGCGCTTCTCCTCCGACGGAAAAGCCTATCTCTGTGACCTTGGCGATGCGTATCCGCGTGCGGTTTCCCTGCAGTACTGCGACACCACCACCCTGGATGACGGATGGTTCGGCTGTAATATTCTGCCCGACCTGTTTGAGATTCCCGGCGAGACCGGCGCGAACTGCACCGGCGTGACGCTGGGCGGCTTTGAGCTATCCGAAACCGCCGGAACCGCGCTTGCCGCCATCAATACCATTGACCATTCCAAAGTCACCTCCTACACGTCGTTTGATATGTACGGCCTCGGCCGCGACGAGCGCGACGCGGTGCTTCTGGTTTCCAACCTTGCGACAGGAAAGGTCAAGACGGTCTATTTTTCCGACTATGTTGACAAAGGAATGCTCGCAAGCACGCCGTATCTCGTCAAAATTTCCGAAAACCGCTTCTTATATCTCTGGGAAGCCTTCCAGTATACCTCGTACAGCTCCGCGAAAAGCGTCGGTGTCCGCTACATTTATGTGGACGGCAACGGCAAAGCGCTGACCGGCATCACAAAGCTTCCCGATGCCCGCCTGTCCTGCTCTGATGAACCGACCCTCATCGGCGACGAGGTCGTGTGGTATCTCAATTCCGACACGGAAAAGACTCGCACGTTCTACCGCATCGACACGACCGCGGATATGCTCAAACAGCAGATCTCCGTCTCGATGCCCACATCTGTGACCTATGGCGACGATTCTTTCAAGATTTCCGTCACCGCCGACAAGTCCTCAGGGCTGAAAAATTTTACCTACAAAAGCGACAATGAAGCGGTCGCAACCGTTTCCGCCGACGGATGTGTGACCATTGTCGGTGCGGGTACTACCAACATCACCGTCATGGAACCTGGCAGCAGCACCTACATGGAAAGCATCGTCACAAAAAAGCTGACGGTCAACAAAGCCCGTATCAACATCACAGCAGACAATCAGATAAAGAAGACCGGCACGGCAGACCCGGTTCTGACTTACACATATTCAGGCGAGATTTCCGACGGCGCGGTGTTCACGGGCAGTCTTTCCCGCAAGGAGGGCGAGGAACCCGGTTCTTATACCATCACGCGCGGCACGCTGTCGTTGGGCGACAATTACCGCCTGGTCATGAATTCCGCAGTGCTTGCCATCGTGGATGAGATCAAAGCGCCGGTCATTTCTCCCGCCTCCGATGTGCTCCCCGATGCCTGCGTGGGTGAGAAATACAGTGTCACGCTCACGACCGACATTCCGCTCCCCAACACCTGGACGCTTGCGTCGGGAATGCTCCCTGCCGGCATGACGTTTGAAAACGGCACCCTCTCCGGAACCCCGGAATACGAGAGCACCGTCACGCTGACGTTCCGTGCGGACAACGGTCTGACGGATGCGGGCACGAAGTCCTACACGTTCCGCGCCCACACGTTCGGCGAGACCCAAACCGTTACCGCCGCAACCTGCACCAAGGCGGGAACAGGCATCCGCACCTGCACGACCTGCGGCGCACAGCAGACAGTCGAGCTGAAAGCCCTCGGCACAGCAAAGAATCCCTTCGCAGATTGTCTTTCCGGCAGATTCGGCGACGTCCGCTACGGCGACTGGTTCCATGAAGCCGTCGATTACGCGCTTTCCATGGGCATCATGAACGGCACGGGTGACACCACGTTCACACCGAACGCGAAGATCTCCCGCGCGATGCTGGCACAGGTTCTCTACAACCGCGCCGGCAGACCTGCCGTTGACACAGATGCGCTCTATATGGACATCACCGCCGACGACTGGTTCTATGATGCCATGCGCTGGGCGACCGCGAACGGCTATATCCTCGACACGGACGGCGACGGTCTCATCGTCCCGAACGGCGAGATCACCCGAGAGGAGATCGCACTCATCCTCTGGCGGTATGCCGGTTCCCCCAACAGCACGCAGTCCCTTGACGCCTTTGTTGACACCGCTTCCATCTCCCCCGATGCTCTGACCGCCTGCCGCTGGGCAGTGGAGGTCGGCATTTACCGGGGCAATGATGAAGCGAAGCTGAACCCGCAGAACACCGCCATGCGGTCGGAGGCGGCGCAGATTTTCATGAATCTGTTTACAAAGCTTGGATAAAAGACCCTGAAAATGTTCATCCCGGAGCAGTTACCGTACCGCTCCGGGATATTTTTTGATTATAACGTTCTGAAATCCTTGATTCTATGAAACGTCTGATAATTGGAATCATGGAAATTCGCTGGTTTTCCGTATGCCGTGCGCGACAGAAACAGAATATCATCCCCGTCGATCAGAAACGACACATATTGAAATCCGACGACTGCCGGGTCAAGTGCTTTGGCATCGAGAATGTCGGCAACAAATTCCCACTGCATAAGATCGGGTGACCGGAACAGCGCAAGCAGATTGCGGTTCGTCTTCGGTGCGTCCAAGGCGCGGCTTGCAAGCGTATAGTAATAACCGGACGCTTCATCATAATGAATCTCAAATTTGGATGTCGTGATGTCGATGTCAACCAGACGGTCATAGACCGGCATCGTATCCGGATGTTCCGTATCCACGCGTAGAAGCAGGCACTTTTTGTGTGCGTAGCGCAGGAAATTGTACAGTGTTCCGTCCGGCGCTTCCACGAGATTGCCCTCAATGCCGCCGATACAGCCCGGAACGGTCCGCCCGGGTTCTGCACGTTCGGCAAAGACCGGATGCCGCCAGAATTCCGTCATCGTCCACACGGCGGGGTCCGTGTAGTCTTCCGCATCGTCGGGCGCGGAGAGAACGGCGTTGTTCATTTCCTTTTTCGCCCACGCACCATATTCCACATCCGTCCAGATTCTGCCGTGCGAATGGCAGAGGGGCATCGGCGCACGGTGCAGACCGCGTTCTCCGGGGCTTGCCGCACCGCGGAACAGCACCGTCGGAATGCTCCAGTCCCGTCCTTCGTTGTCGGACGCACCGATGAGCAAATCGCCGTATTCGTCGGAGCAGGCAAGCATATACACCCGATCGCCCGAGACGAACATCTGCCCCCAGAAGCACGGAAACAGCTCCGTCAGATAATGCCACGATTCCCCGTCGTCATCAGAATAGAACAAAATCGTCAGATTCTGTGGCGCGCCGCCGCGGAAAACGTCCATCGACGACAACAGCCGTCCGGAGGGTAGTCTGCACAGGCACGGCGAGCAGAGATACTGCCCCGAAAACGCATAAGTAGGGTCATCCGGATGCAGATAATTGACCACCCGTCCGGGAACCGCGCCCGTCCGCGCAAGCCGTATCTCGCTTTTTGCCCCGTCACAGTCACGCTCAACATAAAATTCGTAGTCCATGCGGTTTTTGAGACGGCACAGCTGTCCGCGGTCGGCGTTTTCCATAAAGCTTGCCGTCCAGTCGCCCGCCGGCTTCTCTGCCGTGCCGCGTTCGCGGTAATAAAGCGTGTGCGTGGCTTTGGCAGGCGCGCCGTTGTCAATGAAGTCCAGCTCCAATGTCGTCATGCCGGGCGATACGCGACAGATATAGGGATTCTGCGCCCGCTCCGGACGGTCGAGCGGGGTGTAGGGGGTGAAGTTCCAGGAGGTAATCGGTTTCATATCAGCACTCAGTCAAAATAAATCGTTTTTCCGGTCTTCGCCGACTCGTAAACGGCATTGATGATGCGCACCGCCTTGATGGCTTCCATCGGCATGATCTGCGGGTCGCGATCTTCAAGCACCGCATCAATGATGTCATCGACCATCGACTGATGTCCTGCAACGAGCGTGGGGTCGAGAACCGCCGCCATGCGGTTGCCCTGCCCGTAGCGTTCGAGCATATCCTCTTCCTCGTCGTCATCGGCATCGCGCATCTTCCATGCGGTCAGGGAGTCGCCGTCCGCTTCAATGGAACCGCCGGTGCCGTAGACCTGAATCGCCGTGCAGATGCCCGGATACGCGCAGGTCGTGGAAACGAACGTCGCAACGGCGCCGCTCTTGAACTTGATGAGCGAAGCGGTGAAGTCTTCGGTTTCAATGTCGTGATCGACAATGCGCATTTCGGAGGTCACGCTTTCGACGTCGCCGAGCAGCCACTGCATGAGGTCCACCGTGTGAACAGACTGGTTGATGAGAGAACCGCCGCCGTCCATGTCCCAGGTGCCGTGCCAGCCGACATAATAATTGTCGTCGCGGTACCACTTGACCGCAAACGTGCCGCAGAAGACCTTTCCGAGTCGTCCGGAGTCAATGGCTTCCTTCATCGGGCGCATACACGCATTGTTGCGGTTCTGGAAGATGATGCCGGCTTTCTTGCCCGTGCGGATACGCGCCTCCTCAATGGGCATGGCGCGTTCCACGGTCAGCTCGATCGGCTTTTCGCAGAGAATGTGCTTGCCGGCTTCCAGCGCACGGACGGAGAAGTCCGCGTGCATACCGCTCGGTACGCAGATGGAAACGATGTCGATGTCCGGATTTTTGAGCATTTCGTCAAAATCCGTGTAGGTCAGGGTTTCGGGACTCTTTTCGACGACCTTTGCCATCTTTTCTTCAATCAGGTCGCAGACAGCGATGAGGTCGCATTTCGGGTTTTTGATTGCCGCATCGACGTGCGCTTTGCCAATGCCCAGGCCGACAACGGCATATCCTATTTTTCCGTTTTTCATGGTATGATAAAATCCTTTCGTTGAAAGAAGCATTTATTTTTTCAGAACACGCTGTGCGGTCGCACGGTTGATGATCTCCTTTGCCGCCGCATCCATTTCGTCCTTTGCATAGACGATCTTTTTGTCGATCTCGGCGTATTTCGCCTGCACCGCATCCATCATGGAGACGAGTGCGCCGCGGATCTCTTCCAGGTCGACAAGAATATCCTCATGGCAGGTCGCGTTGATGTCGACCACACGGTCATGGATGCCGTCGATGAGCGTGTCAGCATCTGACTGCGCTTTCGTGCGCGTTGCAGACAACTCCGCATTGACCCCGGACAGCATCGTTTCCGCTTCCCGGCGCGCTTTCTGTACCAGCTCTTCGGCGTTCGCGTTCGCTTTCAGCATGATCGCCCCGACGTGCGCGGACATCCGGTCATACTGCTCCGCTTTCAGTTTCAGCGCTTCGTAGTCGTCCGGATAGACCGTAACCGTCTGCACCTCCGGCACAGCTACGGGAGTTTCTGCGGGATTCTCCGTTTCCGCCTTGGGAACCGTTTCCCCATTTTCACTTGTGGTCACATCCAATGTCCGGATATCATCCGCTTTTGCAAGCTCCGCATCCGTTTTCAGCGCCTGAAGCTGCGCCGTGAGTGCGGTGTTTTCGTCATCAATCGCGGCACAGCGGGCGCGCAGGTCGTCAAGCTCCTGTGTCAGTGCCTGCATCTGCGATTCCGCTTCGGAAACTCTGGTTTCTGCTTCGGATACTTTGGCTTCCATTGCCGCCGCTCGGATATCCGCCGCTGAAACACGCGCTTCCGCTTCCGCAACGCGCTTCTCCGCATCCGCGTGCGCCGTCTGCTCAGCATTCAGTGCTTCCCTGCACGATGCCAGTTCCGCGACGGTATTGTCAAGCATGGCACGCTGTGTGTCCAGCTGCTGTTTCAGAGAATCGTTTTCTTCAATCGCTGCCCGTATGGAATCCAGTTCCTCTTTCTGATGGTTGATGGTATTTTTCAGAGTATCTTCAATGCTGGTAAACTGCGCCTGCATGGAGGTGATGTATTCGTTGACGTCTTCCTTTTTGTATCCGCCGCCGAGAGTCGAGCGGAATTTCACTTCGCTGTTCATACCGTCCGTCCTTTCCTGTTTTCAAAAAATATACTGTAAACATTGTACCACATTTCCCGGTGAAAATCAATCCCTTACGGGGAAAAAGTGCAGAAAAAGCAAAAATCTCCGCAATCCGACCGGAAATCCGGCGGAAAGGGAGATATCCGCTATTGCAATAGGGAAAAAAACGCGTTATTTTTTTCTTTGTTTGTGCCGGTATCACCAGCGTGCTGATACCATCAGCGTGCCTTTTATTACCGGTGTGCTGATTCTCCATCAGCGGTTGGCATGAATCTTAGATTCATGTGAGCGAACTTAGTTCGCAGGCAAACTTAGTTTGCGCGTTCGACCTTACCGGAACGAAGGCAACGGGAGCAGACATACACCGTCTTGGGTGTACCGCTGACGACAGCCTTGACTCGTCTGATGTTGGGCTTGAAGGTTCTGTTTTCCTTGCGGTTCGAGTGAGAAACCGTGCGGCCGAACGCAACGCCCTTACCGCATACACTGCACTTTGCCATGTGACTGACACCTCCTGTGATTTTTGTATATCGTCGAATTCATTACGAACAGTGGAAGATTCGTATCCATTCATGACACATTAAATATTATACCATATTTTTTCGGAAATTGCAATAGGTTTTGCGAAATTTCTTTTCGTAAACCTGTACAAAAACCGTCATTCTGCCCCCGGAAATTCCCGCAGAAACCAGATATGCCCCCGGTCAGCTTCCACCGTTTTCCCGGCGAGGTAATCAAGGGAGGACGGTGTCCGGAACGCAAAAGTCAGTTTGTACGAATAGAGCGCCTGATATTTGTAGCCGCCGTGACGGTCGTCACGGTTGATGCCGTATTTGCCGTCGCCAAGTAAGGGGTGCCCGATGGAAGCGAGATGCGCGCGGATCTGGTGCGTGCGCCCGGTGACAAGATGCACCTCACACAGCGACAGGTCAGCCGCCGGATTTTCCGCAAGCACCGTGTATTCCGTGACGATCTCCTTGACATCCCGACTGTTTGTCGTTTTCTTTTCAAAGACGGAGACCGTGTTCGTTGCACTGTCCTTTTTGAGATAACCGCGTAGAATCCCCTGTTTTTTGTCAAAGATCCCGTGCGCGGCACAGAGATACCGCTTGTCGATTTCTCCCGCGCGGATCTTTTCGTTGATGACACGCAAAGCTTCCGCGCTTTTCGCCGCGATGACGATGCCGCCGGTGTTGCGGTCGATGCGGTTGCAGAGCGCAGGCGCAAATGCGTGCTCTTCCTCGGGACGGTATTCGCCTTTCTGCCACAGATACGCCTTGATGTGGTTGATGAGCGTATCCACATCCTCGCCGTCGTCCGCGTGGACGATGAGACCCGGCTTTTTGTCGCAGAGAATGAGATTTTCATCCTCGTAGACAATGGTAAGCTTCGGCGTGATGCGGCGATAGGCGTTGTCCGGCGTGACGGCTTCAAAGAATTCCTCTTTGATGAACAGCTCCACCGTGTCACCCTCGCACAGAACAGTCTTCTGCTCGGCACGTTTGCGGTTGACTTTGATTTTTTTCAGGCGGATATATTTGTACATGAGTGCCGGCGGCATGGTCTTGAAATTCTTCGACAGAAACTTGTCCAGCCGCTGTCCCGCGTCGTTTTTTCCGATGGTTAAGGTGCGCAAAATGAAACTGCTCCTTTGTACTTTTGATTTCTTTCTCTATTATAACACAACCGGACACGGCTGTCAAGGGATTGGTTTTAAAAAAAGAGCGGGGCTTTTCAAAAAAGGCGGGGCGCCGCATTTTCGTGCCGTGCCCCGGTCAACAGATATGTTCAATAACCTGTCACCATCCATTGGAACAGTGTATACTTGATAAGTATCATCTCGGTCAAAATGGGGTTATCGAACAAATATAATGTTATTGATGTTTATTCAAACAGACGCTCGCAAAATGATCTGCCGATTCTTTGAAAAAAGTAAAATCCTTTACAGATTCAACATCACAATCGCCGCCACGCCCAATAAAATCGCCGTCCACTTTTTCCAGGAGATCTGTTCCCCGAAGAAAATGCGGGAACCGAGCACGGCGATCATCGGGCCGCCGCCCTGGACTGCGGGATAGACGATGGCGCCGTCCATCATCGTTGCGAGCAGGACGACCATCAGATTCAGTCCGAAATTCGCAAGTCCGATGAGAACGATGAGCGCGATCATAACAGGCGTAAAGAACGCTTTCGGCTGAATGCGTTCCGTTTTGGGTTGCTTTGCGCGGAGAACGGCAAACAGCACAAGCGAGGTCACGGTCGCAAACAGATAGCAGTACGCCAGATACTGCGATGCATACGCATTGTCGGACGCCATCGCGTAGATCTTCGAGATGACGGACAGAAGACCGTTGCACAGCATCGACGTGACGGCAAGCAGGATCCACTTGACGGAGATCTTCTTCTCGCCCGTTACTTTGGGATTCGTAAACAGAAGCATACAAATGACGAGCATCACGATCCCGGCAACGCGCAGGGGGGTGATCGGCTCACTTAAAAAACAGAACGAGTAAATGAGCGGGAACACAAGCGAGAAATTGACGATCAGCGTCGTCAGCGACAGAGGACCGTCCTCCAGGGCTTTCAGGTTCGTAAAGACGCAGATGGAGAAAAAACAGCCGAAAATCGCCGCGCACAACAGTCCCGACACGGGAATATACAGCGTTCCTGCGGAAAGCACTGCGGAGATCAGCGCGCCGACCATCGCCGATGCGGAAAAACAGCCGTTGAACAGCTCAAGCTCGGCAAGAGACTTACAGCGGCTGTTCGCGGGCTTCAGCCCCACGGAATAAACGCCGCTCATCAGAATCGCCAGTAATAGAAACGGAACGGCGAGTACAGAACCGGATGCATTCATGGTATCAGTTTGGAATCCTTTCGGGTGTATAAAAAATCGGTCAATGCAGAACAAAATACCGTATGTTATATGATACCTTTTTTTTGCCGGTTTGTCAAGTGGTTCGGCGAAAATTTCCGGAAAAAATCCGCATTCTTTTTCAAAATAAGCGCATTATGCGAATTTCCCGTACCCATGTGCCCATCAAGCCGGAAAAATATCCCCGGCAAACCTCCTCGCAACACATTTATTTCATGCAGAATCTCCTGCCGCACGCAAAACCTCTGCCGCCCATGAAAACTGCAGCTCCGTATGACTGTATCAAAGGTCGGGCGAGCAAAGCATTGCTGACCGTCGTTTTTCCGATACCGTTGAGGCCGCAGAGAAAAAGAAGGATTTTCATGCTGTTACAGTCCTTTCTGCATTTTCAGATCCAGATACGCCTTCACATACGGCATATCCGCTTCCGTCGGATTCTCAAATACACCACCCGGTACCCCGCAGATGCGGACAGGCTGGTCAAAGACCCTGACGACCCACGGTCGTGTCAGATGTTCCGGTGTACATCCGCTGCAGTAATTGAGATGCCGCATAAAATACCACTTGAATTCGTCCCCCAGGGCAAGCACGGCATCCGTATACACCGTATCCCATGAGCCGGAAATTCCGAAATGCAGACTCCGCCGCCAGTCCTTCTGATGTCCGCGCGGCTCGGAATACCAGTCGCACCAGACCTGGATAATCCGCTCGGATTTGTGGTAATAACCAAGACCGTAGTGCATCACCTGTTCCTTTAATTTATACGCCTTTGCCCATGCGCGGAGCGTATCCATCCGCGCCCGCATTTCCTCAGGCAAAATCCGCGCGGTATCCTCATAGACCGGCGCATAATTACCCGTGATCTGTCGAAAATCGAGGTAACAGCCGTTTTCGGCAAAGAAATATTTCAGCTTCGGGGACTTCGGATGTGCAATCGAATCGTCCACTGCTCGCTGCAGAGCGATCATCGCGCGAAACATCTCCGGATATTTATGACAGACCACCATGCGGCCGCCGTCCGGATTTTCGTAAAATTCCAATCCCTGCCGCGCGAGCATGGTCAATACCGTTTCCGTCGGAACGGGAAATTCCCGCGCACGGGTGGGCAGAAAAGAATATCCTGTCACATACGCAAAATCCTCTGCCGACAGAACGCATCCCTCCGACACCGGCTTTGCGCGACTCGCAAGATTGTTCAGAAACGACAGATAATAGTTCAGCTCCGCACCCGAGCGGTCGGACATGATCTTCGTCCGGGTGAAATTTTCCCGCAGACAGCGCGTATATTTCCTTCCTGCCGCGTATTCCTCCCATGCACCGGGATGAAAGCCGAATGCCTCCGGCTCCTCATACATGGCACCAAGCAGGTCCATATAGAACGCATAATACTGCCGCGCACTTTCCGCCATGACGGGATCCGTCTTCTCCAATTCCGCTGTTGTGATCTCCGGCGGTCTTGCACGAAGCGCAGTCATATAAATGTCTTTGTGCTGCATGGTCGGAAATCGTTTTTGTTCTTTATCGAAATTCATGATCAATTCTCCGTTTGTGCGGTTTCCTCCACTTCCCCTACTTCCGATACCGAAAGGGATTCCACCGTCAACGTGTTGCCGTCTGCCGTTCCAAAGCGGAAGACATCCGTCCCAAGCGAGGGCATTTTCATATAGGGATAATTTTCGCCGTAGTGCCGCACCTCTCCATCGACCGCAACGACAAACCGTGTTTCCGTGACAAGCCACTCCAGGTCAAAAAATGTATCTGCCGGCACCTCTCCGCGCTGATCATAACCGTAATACAGACCAATGGCATTGTCGCGGATATACAGCGAGTCGTAGGTGTGCGGGTGCTTGCGGAACGTGATACAGCCATCACCGAAATAGATATGCACATTGTTGCGGGTCGTCTTCATGCGCATTCTGACAAGGAACGGCACGGAGATTGGCGTTTTCAGCTGCATTCCGGCGAGGTCATCAATGCCGTTGTTTCCGGTGAACATAAGCCGTCCGTTCTCATATGCGGGTTCTGTTCCGCCGATCGGTACAAGCTCTTTTGTAAGGTCGATGTCCCGTGTCCCGTGGATGCGGATCCCTGCCATCATTTCGTCATGAGACACCTCCTCCTCCCTTGCGCGGATCTGCGTATCAAAGATCTCCCCGGTTTCGGGATCCCCGACACAGAGGACATCCGGCGTATCCAGACCGATAATCTGCTTTAAGATACGGCACATAATCCGGTCGTTATCGATGATGTGATAGACCGCACAGATCATCTTCTCACGCACACTGCGCGGACGAATGTCGTTTCCGGCAGCAGTGAAAATGTTGTAGCCGCACCAGCCGATCTGGTGGTGCTGATCGCCGTAATAGCTTAACTGACACCACAATTCCGCCAGCCGGTTCGCCTCCGGATATCGGTTCAGAAACCGCCACTCAAAGCCCTGACCGGAGAAGCCTCTTGCTTCACTGTGAGAAATAAACCATCCCCAGACAAGCGTGTTGCCAAAGTTCAGCGACTGTTCGGCGGTCATATTTTCAAAAAACGCATCGTCCCGCAAAGCCGCGATGACATTCCGGTAGCCTTGCATTCCAAGTCCCGGCGCATCCGTTTCCATGACGGAAATGATGTCCCGGACAAACGATTTCCAATCGGCAGAAGCGGCGGATGTGCCGTTTGTGTCGGTCACAATGACCAGCCGCACAAGATCCGACAGGTCGTTTTCCCGCTCCTCGTTCTGTGCGCCCTTGCGCAAAACAAACATATTCCGCGCCGTGTCATATCCAACGATCAGCGCCCAGCCGTCCCTATACTGCGCAAGTACGGGAATACCGGTTTCAGCACCGATGGACAGCCGCACGGAAAGCATCAGCTCCTCCGCGTTTTCCGGCGGAAGCGCCTCCCATGTGTAACCCAGAAACCGCATCGCGCGGTCGAGATACCCCGGTGTCACTTCGTAGTTCATATGCTGTGCGCCGCTTTTGTCGTAGTGGTTGACAAGCCCCATGCCGGATGCCGTCAGAAGCACCTTGTAAATTCGCTCCCGGTTCAGGTCTGCCATCGTCGCATCGTCTTCCGAGTTCCCGAAGTTGTCATTGAAATCGTCCAGTGTTGTCCGGTCATCATAATAATTTCGCCCACCACGGCCGCGTTCCGCATACATATAGAGCGAGGTCAGGCACAGAAGAAACCCGCAGCTGCCGCACCACGGCTCATACGGGGAGAGAATCCCGTCAAGCGTATGCGCTGTAGGCAGAATGGCAGCGGATGCGCGGCGGAGATGGCGCGTGATGCGGACGATCTCCGGTTCTCGCGGGCCGAAATCCTCAGGTGTCATATGGTCGCCCCGGCGGCCGGTGTCCGGTTTTGTATTCGGATTGTTCATGGTACTTTTTTGGGGTGGAAAACGTAAATGCAACACCCCATGGCTCCTTTCTTTTTGGTTCATAATCTTTTGGTTCGTAACCATTATACCACAATTCCGCCGGAAAGTCTTATCGGATTCTAACAAACTGGGGTGTTGCTTCTGTTTGAAATGTTATGATTTACGCACCGGTATTTGTTCAATTGGACAATAAACGTGCATCGACGGCGCATCAAAATCCGATGCGGTATCGTAAATGGCAAACACATCGCCCACAGCGGAAAGTCCGTTTTCGCTTACCCAGCGCAGAAGCATCGTCCCGGCGGACACCGTGTCGTGAATGGACGAAAAATGCAGAACTGCAAACGGCTGTGCTTCAAACGAGATCGCCGTGCGGGTACACCCGGGGTCGCCCCAGCCATCATCCCCGGAAAGATTCACTTCTCGCGGCAGAACCACACCACACGTCACGTCATGCGCGCGACGGCGGCAATAGAACCGATGTGCCCCCCGGAGAAGCCCCGGGCGGTGCTTTGCCAGTGCGCGGACGATCTCGCGGCTGGCATCCGCTTCCGCTGTTCCGGAGGAGGTATCAGCGGCGCACGTTTCCATCTTCTGTGCGGCAAGAATGTACATCGTCTCAGTGACAAGAGTGATGCGCAGAGCCGCATCCTGCCGCACCACCGGCAGGCAGAGGTGCAGTCGCCGGATCTCGCCGTTTTTATAAATATATTCTTCAAAATAACCGCTTTCAAAGGAGGCATCGTCCGCACCCGCATACGCAAACATACTTCCAGGAAGCCATTTCGCATACAGATAGTCCCATGCCGCGCTGATTTTCCGCTCCTCGTATTTCACGCGGATCTGCGCGCAGTTCGCCTGATACCCCGCCTGTTTTCCGCAGACGGTAAACCCATCCGTGCGAATGGTTTCCGTTTCCTGCACATATAATAAGTAGGAAAAGCGTTTCTGTGCGCCAAACCCGTACCCATTCTCACCGTCGGACGCGTTCCGCCCGATGATTCTTCCCATAAAATTCGGATTCTGTGAAAGAAACTGCGTCACTGCCGCCGTTTCCAGTCCTGTCGGGGATTTTGCATCATATCGCAGACAGACGGTGTCCGGCAGATGCACCGCGCCGACCGATGTAACGAATGGCAGATGCGCATCCGGCGCCGCCAGATAATAATACGCATCCCCCTGCCGGTATTCGGTCGCCGTCATGCCAAGGATCGCGCGGATGTCCCGGCTCATCGCCTGTTGGGAGGAATACCCGCAGGCATACGCGATGTCCGACAGCGAAAGCGCAGTTGTCCGTATCAAGGCAAGCGCCCCCGATAATCTGCGGCGGCGGAGATATTCATTGACCGTGTACCCGTACCGGTTCAGAAAATCCCGGTGCAGCTGCATCGGCGACCGTCCAAGCGCGGCGGCAAGGAAAGCGATGTCGGTTTTTTGGGTAGCATCCGGGAAATGACACATTTCCATCGGGACAGAGGGAATCGGATCGGGGTTTGGAAATTTATTGTCTGGCATATGTGCTCCTGTTGTATTGATGTACAAGTCGAATGTTTGTCACCGTTTCCCTATCAGTATACCACGAAATCCGACAGATGGCAAGACCTTTTCGTATATTTTCAAAGAAAATTCCGTCCTCATCTTGACATTCCAAGCAGAGTGTGCTATAATATCCGTATTCCAATTCCAACAGGAGAAAAATACCATGACGCCCGCGACCTTGCGTTCCCTTTGTGACGATGATATCCGGCGTCTGTGCATCTGACGAGAACAAAGCAGTTTCTGCCGCGTTCCCCTATGAGAGTACAGACGCTTTTCGTCGTGCTCCGGGGGGGCGCGGTTTTTGTTTTTCGTAATTTCATTGAAAGAGGGTGATCCCATGCGGCGCTGTGATCTCGCCGGTCGTGACGGATTCTTTTCGTATCCGCTATTTTTTACAACACGAAAGGAATCCGAATATGAATCATATCACACAAAATCCCCACATACAACCACTTCCCACGCCGGCTGACAGCGGCAGAACCGTCACCGTCTCCGGGATGATCTATAAAATCCGCCGGATGTCCGGCTTTGCGTTTCTTCTTTTGCAGACGGGTGAAACGCTCATCCAGTGTGTCTGGTCACCCGATACGTCTGCGTTTCCGGGGGAATCCCTGCACCCCCTCCGCGAGCAGTCCGCTGTGACCGTTACCGGCGTTGTCAAGGAAGATGCGCGCGTCCGCGGCGGCTTTGAGGTGCATTTGGTTTCACTCACCGTCCTGTCCGCTCCGGCGGAACCGGCGCCCGTCGTCATCAACGGCAGAAACGGACTGCCGATGGAAACCGACCTTTCCCATCGTCCCTTTGCTCTGCGGCGGGAAGAAACGCGCGCGGTGTTCCGTATTCAGGCGGCACTTTCCGAGGGGTGCGCGGAATTTTTCTCGCAAAACAGCTTTGTCGCAATTCACACACCGAAGATCTGTGCCGGGACTGCGGAATCCGGCGCGGGCGTGTTCCCCGTGGACTATTTCGGACGGGATGCATTTCTCGCCACCTCCCCACAGCTTTACAAACAGATGATGACCGGCGTGTTCGGGCGTGTCTACGAAATCGGCCCCGTTTTCCGCGCAGAACCGCACGACACCGCGCGCCATCTGAACGAATACACCGGCATCGACTGCGAGGTCGGATTTGTCACCGACGTGCGGGAGCTGATGGAAATCGAGTGCGCAATGCTCACCCATGCGCTCGCTTATTCGGCGGAACACGCCGCCGCTTCCATGCAGCTTCTCGGCATTACACTTCCGGACACACGCGAAATTCCGGCGATCCCGTTTGCCGATGCCAAAGCGATTCTTGCGGAAAACGGCACCCCCGGCGAGGAAAACGACCTCTCCCCGGCGGAGGAAAAAGCGCTGTGCGCCCATGCACATAAGGTCTGGCACTCCGATTTTGTCTTTGTCACAGAATACCCGACGGTCAAGCGCCCCTTTTACGCAAAAGAAAACGCAGAAAACCCGCTTGTCACCGAGAGCTTTGACTTATTGTTCCGCGGCATGGAGATCACGACCGGGGGCTTACGCATCCACAATTTTCACGAACAGGTCGCCAAAATGCGGCGATGCGGCATCGACCCCGATGCGTTTTCGGACTATCTGTCCGCACATAAAAACGGACTTCCGCCGCACGGCGGCTTCGGTGTGGGACTGGAACGGCTCTGCGCGTGCCTGTGCGGCTTTGACAATGTGCGGCACGCTTCCCTGTTCCCGCGGGATGTGAAACGGCTGACGCCGTAACAAACAACAAATTTATCCGATACCTTGTCCCTTTTCACAGAAATGATGCGGATTTTCATGTGTCGTTTCCCTGTCAGAATGGGAGCATCGGACAAATCCAATGAAAAACGCTGACAGTTCTGCGCCATCAGCGTTTTTTTATTTCTCCGGATAGTTTATTTATTGCGGCGCGAACGGATCTTTCTCACTTGCGGATGCCGTAGTCTCCCCCGCAGGATGATACGCATCGCACCTGAAATACCATACCGCATACGGCTCTGTCTGATCACCGTTTTCATCCCTGCCGCATTTCCACAGTTCCAGCGTTTCATCGTATACGGTGAACATCCACAGTTCGGCGGTCATTTCCTCCCCGGTCTCACCGGTTTCAGGATCTGCGCCCGCCCACGGACGGATGCGGTAGTGCCATTCTTTGTTCGGACAATCTTCGTACATCGGAAATTCTTCGGGCGAATAAAAATCTCCCTCAACGTCCGGATTCTCAACTGCAACATAAGAATATCCATGTGCCTGCAAGGACATTTCGAGCTCGTAGTATTCATACTGATACCCGGTATCCTGCCCGATACGGACAAGATAATTCTGGAATCCATATCCGTAGAATTGAAGTCCCGCATTGAACGAAAGCGTTCCCTGCTCTGCCATGATCAGCGAACCGTCTGTATCTTTTACGGCATACAATTCCCACGGTCCGCTTGTCAATATGTCCCAGATGCGGGATTCCAGCGCAGGTTCATCGTCAGCGTTCAGCGTATCGGCAAGATTCTGAAGCTTGTCCTGCACTCCGTCAAGGGAACAGGCGGAAAAGGTCAGCAAAATCGCGGTCAGCAAAGACACAAGGATGACAGTACGAAAACGGAATACAGATTTTTGCATAAGATCATCACTCCATAAAGTTGGTTTTTCCCTTTTATTATAACACATTTCCGCATATCTGTCAATCGTCCGGCGTAAAAAAGAACCCCGTGCGCAAAACACGGGGAAACTTTTCATAGACTGTCAGATTGTGGTTTTTCGGCTGTTTCTTATCAGGATGCAGCTTCGGTGAGACCTGCGGTAGCAGCATCTGCTTCATCCATCGTCTCAACCGGTACATAGTTCTCGTAATCCTTCATCTTGGTCTTCGTGAAGACACGGCCGCCGTAAATGTTGGAGCCGATGTTGGAGATCACATCGTCATGATAGACATAAGTGTCGATGTTGAAAACGAGCGGAATAATCGGTGCTTCTTCCATCAGAAGCTTTTCTGCTTCGACGAGCTTCTGTGCCATTGCATCACGGGTTTCAGCGGCAAATGCTTCTTCGATAAGCGCATCGTAAGCATCGCTTGCGAAGCCGGACATGGAGGGAACATCGTTAAAGTTGTTGTTCACAATGTCCTTTGCGGAACCGGAGAACGGAACAGCAAACGGAGCGAGCATGGAATATGCGTTGGTGGAAAGTGCCTGGAAGTCGAGCGCGATGACATCAAAGTCATATTCGCCGGTATCAGCATCCTTGGTGAAGCGGTTGGTGTACTGGTTGATACCCTTTTCGTCAAGCGTGACGGAGAAGCCGAGGGATTCCCACGTGGTCTTGACATATTCGGCAACAGCGGCAGCACCGTCACGTCCCTTGTAATAGGTGTAGGTGATGGAACCGGACTTGACACCTGCTTCCGACAGGAGGCTCTGTGCCTTTGCGGTATCACCGGTGGTGGACAGGACATCGCCTGCGAATTCACGGTAGGTCTGTCCGCCGAGCGTGGTTGCATAAACCATCTTCGGAACGAGACCGGTTGCTGCTTCGGTAGCATTCAGCATACCTGCAATCTTGGTTCTGTCAAGGGAGACAGAGAGTGCCTGACGGACCTTTGCATTTTCGAGAACGCCATTGTTGCAGTTGATATACAGGGAATAAACGGAAGAACCGTTCTGAACGATCGCACCTTCGGTGTCGGTGGAGACATCAGAGAGGTACATCAGCTGGTCGTCGATGGTGTTCAGCGTGCCGCCGGTGATTTCGACCACACCGGTGGTGTAGTCATAGTTGAACGCAGTAGTACGACCTTCAGCATCGTAGCCGAAGTTGATGTTCAGTCTGTACGGCTTGACGTCCTTGTCGATCTTGGTTTCTTCATGACCGTCAAGGGAGTTGTAGTAGTCGTTTCTCTGCAGGGTCAGGGTCTTACCCGCGGAGTCGGGGTCCATGTTCTTGACACAGAAAGGACCGGAGGACAGCGTGGTCGCGGACTTCTTGCCCCAGTATTCCGCAGCGGACAGGTCGCTGTAACGGCCGACAACGTCTTCACGGAGCGGGACGAGCGCAGGAGATGCGCAGTATTCAAGGAACAGATCGTAGTCGATCGGACCCTCAAAGGTGATCTTCAATTCGGTGGTGTCGAGTGCTTCGAGACCAAGGTCGTCGATGGTTGCATCACCGTTGCGGACTGCACGGGCATTCTTGATGTCGTACAGCATACAGCAGGCGGTGGACTGGTAGTCCGGCTCAAGCAGACGCTTCCATGCGTAGATGACATCGTCTGCGGAAACCTGACGGCCGTCGGACCATGCGGTTTCGCGGAGATAGACGATCATATAATATTCATTTTCTTCCTCGTCCTCGACAACCTTGTAGCTGTCAGCCAGAGCGAGTTCAAGTTTACCCTCAGCGTTGACGCGGGTCAGACCCTCGTAAACCAGGCTGAAGAACTTGACAGCGGATGCCTGGGTGTACATCAGCGCGGGGTCCCAGTTACGGATTTCGGAGCCGAGGTAGATGCTGATCTCGGCACCCTTGTCCTCTTCTTCCTCTTCCCCTGTTCCACCGCAGCCGACCATCATACCGGCAATCATCATCATTGCCAGCAGCAGTGCCAGAATTCGTTTCATGTGGAAATTTCCTCCTCAAAAATTAACTTGTGCGCTTTCAGAATCACCTGTTTTCAAGGCAAAAAAGGGCGCACAGGAAAACAATGATTTCTTTACAGTCTATTATATCATTTTTTTCAAAGAATAGCAATATTATATTCGCATAAAATCTGCATCTTCATTGATTTGCACAAAAATTTCTCGAAATTTTGTGCAGTTTCACCAATCACTCTTCGCAATCTCTAAATTCCGCGGCCAATATTGGAAAAATACCGCTCTTTTTGAACAATTATTAACAAATCATTCACAAAATAGTGTGGTTTTTCGCAATCCCGTCACACAGAGAGACGTTCTCTGCGCGAGGAAACCTCAAAGCAATTCGGGAAGCGACATATCGTCCGCAACTTCCGCAAGCGACGGATAGACAAAATCGGCTTTGTCCGCAGCCTCCGCCGCATCGTGCTGTGCCGCGGTCGTCTCGCCGGAGAGCACCAGGGTCGCCGTGACGCCGTGATGTCTGCCGAGGGCGATGTCCGTGTATAGACGATCGCCGAAAATGCACATCTCCTCTTTTCGGCATCCCGTGACCTCACAGATCATCTCAACGGTGTCCCGGTACGGTTTTCCGAAATACCGCGGTGCGACCCCGGTCGATGCCGTGACCGCCGCCGCAATGGCGCCGGAATCGGGAATGAAACCGTTCTCGGTCGGGCAGTTGAAATCGGGATGGGTGCAGAGATACTCCGCGCCGCCCCGGATGAGCCTGCACGCCGCATCGAGCTTTTCGTAGGTCAGGGTGGTGTCAAAGCTGGTGACAACGACATCCGCTTTTTCCGCATCCGGCGCAAGCAGGTCGATCCCCGATGCGCGGAACATGGATTCCAGCTCCGGTGTTCCCATCAAATAAACGGAAGCACCCGGACGGTGGAGCCGCAGAAACGCGATGGTCACGTCGCCCGCCGACAGAATTTCCGTCGGATCGGGGGCAAAACCGAGCCGCGTCAGCTTTTCGAGATAAAAATCTCCCGAGTGGGAGGCGTTGTTGGTGAAGAACAGCACCCGCTTGCCCGCGAGACGCAGACGTCGGATGAAATCAACGGCAAACGGGAAGCCCCTGCCGCCAAGATAAATGGTGCCGTCCATATCGAAGATGAACAGCTTTTTGCTTTGTAAAACCTCATTCATGGGGCAGTGCTCCGATCGTATCAAAATAGGACAGTGCCGCGCCGATGACCGTCGCGTAGCGGGAATGCTCCGGAATGCAGAAATTCACGCCAAACATCTGCGACAGATTGTCAAAGGTCGGCTGTGCCTGCGGAAGACCGGTTAAGTTCCCGGTCAGGACGATGTCTTTCAGCCCGTAGCTGCGTCCGGCGAAAATGCTCATCATCGCCACGGTCTCATATACCATATTGATGATGCCCAGCGCCAAATCCGCACGGGAGGTGACATCACTGACACGGCCGAAGTTTGCCGCGGTCATGTTGGAGTTGAGGATCTCCTTTTTCGTCATGTCCTTGATCTGTAAATCGACGTTGGAAAGAGACCCGTCCCGCGCCAGCTCCACGATATGCTCCATGGAGTCCATGTTGAGCATTTTCTTTGCCAGTCCCACAAGCGTACCGCCGCCGACACCGGTGCCGCCGAGATAAGTGACGGTCGGGTGCATGGCTTCATTGGTATAGGAGCAGTGGGACATGGAGGTGCCGGTCCCCATGGAGACAACAATGGCTTCCTCCAGGCCGGACAGATAAATGCCGCCGTAGCCGACACACTGAAATTCGCCGACATGGGAACAGGGTCTGCCGTAGAGCGGCTTGTCGATGTACGCGGAGCCGACGCCGGTGATCATGATCTGTTCCACGTCATCCAGCTCCAGTGCATTCTGCGACAAAAACTTTCCCAGCGCCCCGTATACCGAGGTGACGGGATCGGTCGCACGCACCGACATCGGTTCCATGAGGGTCATATTTTCGGCAAAGCCGACGATCTTCGTGGTGGATCCGCCGATGTCGATCCCTATGATGGTTTTCATACTGAGAATTCCTTTCAGGCTGGATGCCCCATGCCGCGCCGGATGCGCGCAGGTACTCATCCGGTCAAAAAATCAGAGAGCGGGCGCGGAAAGGCTTTCCCCCCCGTGCCGCACTCCGGTATCATGAAGTGAAACTCACTTCATAGCGGCGATGATTTCTTCCGCCCATGCCTTTGCCTTTGCCTTGTCGTCTTCCTTGATCTTGTCGAGGAACGAAATGGCACCGCACTTGACATACATGACCTTGTCAATGACGTTGGTGCCGGCCTTCTTTGCGGTTTCGATGAGCTCATTTGCGCTGCCTTCCGGACCGTCCACGAGGAACGCGACGTTCGCGCTTCTTTCCTTGGTCATTTCGGGAACCATACGGGAAAGGTCGTCATTGGGCAGAGATGCAACGAAAATGGTCAGGCGTTCCTTGTCGCACGGGTAAGCGAGCGGCAGCTTGTCCCATTTGCAGCCCTGGGCATTCGCAATCGCTTCGCAGTAGCCTTCCATTTTCTTCTTTTTTGAGTAGCAGATAACACGCATTTTCATTTCGGCAGTTACCTTCCTTTCTTTCTGCGTTTTTTGTGGGGGGTATGTTACTCCTATATAATAGTATACCACAAATTTTTCAATCTGTATAGACCTTTTTTGATTTCTATTTGTGAACAATTTTTGAATTATATGTTACATTTTGTAAAAACTCGTTGACAAAACGGCGAAAAATCGGTATCATATATGCTGTACCAGTTTGAATATTTCCCATCCTTTTCCGAAAAGGATGAAACCAGCCAAAGAAAAGAAAGGATCCATATATACCATGTTTGAAGAATTCAAAAGCCTGCTTGTGGAGCAGATGAACATTGATGAGGCGGACATCAAGCCCGAAGCCGAGCTTGTCGCTGACCTCGGCATCAATTCTCTGGAGCTTGCCGACCTGATTTTCAGCTGCGAATCCAAGTTCGACATTGAGATCGACGAGGAGGACTACAGAAAGTTCGTCACCGTCGGCGATGTCGTCGCTTACCTTGAAAACATTCAGAAATAATCAATTCCGTTCCCTGATGACCGGGCACCTGCGAATTTCCGATTTGCAGGTATCCTTTTTTTATCTTTTCAAAAAAATATGCAAAAAATCATTTACAAATCTTCTCATATCTGATATAATATTCATAAATAAGGAATTTCATCTATGTCCCATCATATTATGATATATTTCAATTCGGCTCCGACCGAGAGGAGGTATCCCCATGAAAAAAATCCGCAGAACCGCCGCGTGGCTCCTGACTTTATTATGCGCATCCGCCGTCCCCGCCTTGATGACCGCCTGCGCCGACAGCGCACAGACACCGCAGAACGACACCGCACCGGCGACTGACACCACCGCCGTCACAGAAACCGCCGCACCGTCTATTTACGACGTCCTGCCGGAAAAGGATTATGGCGGCTATGAGTTCCGCGTGCTCAACAACATCTCGGACTTTGCCTATACCAATTTCGGCAGCAACGGACAGACCGGCGAGACACTGGACGATGCCATTTACGAGCGCAATGCCGCCGTGGAGGAGGCACTGAACATCACCATTACCATCAAGGATATGGAATATTACGACGTCATCAGCACCGTCAAGAATTTCGTCATGGCGGGTGAGGATGCCTACGATATTTACTTCAACGAACTGCACTTCGTACTCAATGATGCCATGAGCGGGTATCTTCTCGACCTGTCGCAGGTCTCCACGCTCAATTTCGACAATCCGTGGTGGAACAAATCCGCCATCGAATCCGCGACCATCGGCGACCCCATTTACGCCGCATTCGGCGATCTGCACCTGATGTACTACGAATGCTTCATCCCGGTCGTGTTCAACAAGCAGATTTTGACGGAGCTTGACCTTGACGACCCCTATACGCTCGTCAGAAACGGCACATGGACGCTTGATGTCATGGCGGAAATGGCGAAAGCGGCGAAGAACGATGTGGACGGCGACGGAAAATGGACGGTCGCCGACCGGTACGGCATCGGTGTTTATGCGCACAATATCACCAGTCTGACGACCGCCGCAGAAACCGACATCATCACAAAGGATGCGGACAATATGCCCGTCTGGAACGGTCTGACCGAAAAATTCGTCGACGTTTACGGAAAGCTCGTTTCGACCATGTTTGCCGACAAATCGGACAACGTCGTCTTTGCCGACGGCTTCATCTCCGAAAACGGCAGTCAGATCCTCCACGTTATGATGCAGTCGGGACAGGTTCTCTTCTATATTGAGCCGGTCGGCTCCATCAAGCGTCTGCGGGATGTCGATTACGAGATCGGCGTCGTTCCGACCCCCAAATACGACGAATCGCAGGATGGCTACCGTTCCTACATTTTCCATGGTGCAAGTGCGATGGGTATCCCGAAGACGAACCCCGACACGGAACGCACCGGTGTTGTCGCAGAATATCTCGCCGCGTATTCGCACGAGACCGTCATGCAGACCTACTTTGACGAAACACTGGACTTCAAATATATCCAGGACGACGAGGGTCAGGCGATGCTCGACATCATGTTCTCCAATGGCACCGTGGAGCTGGCGGCAGTTTACTCGTGGGGCGACGTCATCACGAAAATCAGAGAAGCGATGTCCCTTGGCAAGACCGACATCGTTTCCCGCGTGGAAAAGGTCTCTGCAAAGGTCTCCTCCGCGATGGAAAAAACGGTGACGTCGTTTGTCGATGTGGAATGATTGACCGGAGAGAAAATCCCGGTTTTATCCGAAAGGAGCGATATAACAATGAGACAAACCCGAAAACCCTTACTTTGGATGCTGGCACTGCTGTGTACCTCCTCCGCTGTTCTCCTCTCGTGCGGTGATGCCGCAGATGTGGACAACACAACCGTGACAACGACAGCTGCCCCAGAAACGGACACCGCGGAGACGACGGAGCCCGACCCACGGGAGGCGTATGCGGCATTTGCACCGCCGACAGAAGACTTCGGCGGCTACGAGTTCCGGATGTCGGTGCTCACGGACAATACACTGGTATTCAAGCAGGTCGCTTATGACACGGAGGAAGAAAACGGCGACACGCTGAACGATGCCGTCTACGCCCGCAACCGCGCGGTGGAGGAAGCGTACAACATCACCATCACATTGCAGGAGCTTTCCGACACCAATTCCGTCGTCAGAAAGAACATCCAGGCGGCGGACGACTTTACGGACATCGTGTTCCCGTCGTCCATCGGCGATGCGATGACACTGGCACAGGCAGGGTGTTTCTGGGACCTGAATACCGTGGATGAGCTTCAGCTCAGTCAACCGTGGTGGGATCAGCGCATCCAGGACGACTTGTCCGTGTTCGGACAGCTTTACTGCCTTACAGGCGACATCCAGATCCGCGACGAGCTGCGCGAGATGTCGGTGCTCTACAACAAAAAGGTGTACGCCGATTACGATTATCCCGACCCGTATGAATTTGTTGCAAACGGTACCTGGACGTGGGAACAGATGAAGTCGATGGTGCGCGATGTCACGATGGACGTGGACGGTGACGGCGACCTGACCGTTGCCGACCAGTACGGTCTCATCACGGAAAACCTCGCCGGATGGTATCTGTATCTCGCATCCGGGCGCGACTGCATCACGCTGAAAAACGAATCTTATGTCTTTGATATTGAGGATTCCAAGGTTTACGATATTTTCGAGAATATTTTTGAGCTGCTCTGCGACAAGACCGCCGTCATCGTCATGGACGACGGCACGCACGCAAACGAGCTGACCACGGAATCCGTCTGGACGGAAGCGACGAAGATCTTCTCCGAGAACCGCGCGCTGTTCCGTACCGGCACATTCGGCGATACCGTTGACCTGCGCGATATGCAGACGGACTTCGGCGTTCTTCCCATCCCGAAATACGACGAATCGCAGGAGGGCTACTACTGCATGGTTCACAACGATTCCATGCCGCTCGTCATCCCGACCACTGTCCCCGACCTACATAAAACCGCACTCATCACGGAAGCAATGGGCTATGAGTCCATGTTCACGCTGACACCGAGTTTTTATGAAGTATTCCTTGACGAAAAGATTCTGCGCGACGAACAATCCAAAGAAATGATCGACATCCTCTTTGCATCCAAGGTTTATTCCCTCGACTATATGTGCGGCATCACGAATTTCGCATCGACCATCACCACAATCATCACGACAGGCAAGGACAATCTGGCATCCAAGACGGCATCCATCCAGAAATCCGCCCAGAAGAAACTGGATAAATATATGGAGAAATTCCTTGACCTGGAATCCTGATTCCCATAAACCAATCAGAGGATTTACGCTTTGCGGCGTGAATCCTTTTGCGTTTGGGAATACTGTTTTCCTGTGGAAAACCTCTCCTTGTGCATCGTTTTACGGTATCGCCAAAACGCCCTCTCCGAACAGGAGTTTTCTTCCGTTTTCCACACCCCGTTCTGTGGAAAATGTGGAAAACCAACTCCCGGAAATCAGCGGAAATTTCACAGTTTCCAAAGGTTTTTCCACAGGAGAACGGGCGGCTGCGCAGAACTTTTCCACACCCCGGCGGCGGAAATCCTAAAATTTACGGATAATTTTATAATAAAGTGTGAACAATGTGGAAAAACGGAATTTGCCGGAAAAGAGCTGGCGGCGGGGAATTCTGCCGGAACACTTTGGAGCGGGAACGTCGCCCAGCACCCGATGAAAAATTTTTTCACTCCGATGGGAAGAATTTTCCGAAAAAGACTTGATAAAATTACGGAAAGTCTATATAATATTATATATATGCTATTTTTCCGAAAGGATTTCACCATACATGAACGAGAAACTTGAAACCTTCCGCCGCGACATTGCGGGGAAAACCGTCTCCGTCATCGGGCTTGGCATTTCCAACACCCCGGTCATCGACTTTCTGCTGTCGTCGGGTGCTACTGTCGTCGGGCGCGATAAAAAGACAAAGGAACAGCTCGGCGCGCTCTCTGACACCCTTGCAGAAAAGGGCGTTGCCCTCTCGCTTGGGGAGAACTATCTTTGTGACATCCGCGAGGACATCATCTTCAAGGCGCCCGGCATCCGGCCGGACGTGCCGGAGATCGAGGAAGCACGGAAAAACGGCTGTGCTGTGACCTCGGAAATGGAGGTCTTTTTGGCACTTTGCCCCGCGCAGATCTTCGCTGTCACCGGTTCTGACGGAAAGACGACCACGACAACGCTCATTTATAAAATGCTCTCTGCCCAGTGCGAAAAAGAGGGTTCTTCGTCAAAAGTTTACGTCGGTGGCAACATCGGCAAACCGCTTCTGCCGGAGATTGCGGACATCACGGAGCAGGATTTCGTCGTGCTGGAGCTGTCCAGCTTCCAATTGCAGGCACTGAAGACCGGACGGGACTTCCGCCCATGGCCCGACGTTGCGTGCATTACGAACATTTCGCCCAACCACTTGAACTGGCACACGGACATGGACGAATACACCGATGCGAAAACGCAGATATTCCGCTTCCAGGCACGCGGCGGCAGACTCGTTCTCAATTTTGACAACGACATCACCCGTTCCCTTTCGGGAGAAGCCCCGGGACACGTCACGATGTTTTCCTCCAAAGGCGAACCGACTCCGGGCAAGGGGTGCGATGCCGCGATTTTTGAGCAAAACGGGGAGATCTGCTTCTCGGCAGATGCAGGGGGAAATCTCCGGGAAGAACCGTTCCCCATCCTGCGCACATCCGACATTTTCCTGCCGGGACGGCACAATGTTGAGAACTACATGACCGCCATCGCGGCGGTGCGCGGCTATGTGGATGCCGACACCATCACAGAGGTCGCAAAGACCTTCGGCGGTGTCGAGCACAGAGAAGAATACGTCTGCACCAGAAACGGCGTGAAATACTACAACAGCTCCATCGACTCCTCGCCCACCCGCACAATTGCCGCGCTGAATGCATTTCCCGAAAAGCTCATCATCATTTTAGGCGGTGCCGACAAAGGGGTGCCGTTTGACGCGCTCTGCGCACCGCTTGCCGCACACGCGAAAGCCGTCGTTCTCACCGGTGCCGCGCGGGATAAGATACTCGCCGCCCTGAATGCCAGCGCGGAATTTGCCACATCCGGTGTTCCAGTGAAAGTGGAACCCGATTTCCATGCCGCCATTGATGCCGCACGGGACTTTGCTCTTCCGGGCGACACCGTCATCCTCTCCCCTGCGTGTACCAGCTTTGATGCGTTCCCGAATTTTGAGGTACGCGGAAAAGCATTCAAGGAACACGTTCTGAACTTCTGAACACAAGAAAGGTTTTTTGACATACCATGAATTTCACTCCATTTTCCGATAAAATCCTATCCCTGACCAAAGAAGCGGAAGCCGCACTTGCCGAGCGGTTTGCGCAGTTTGACGACATGGCGTTCCGCGGAACACAGCGTGTACTGACCGCGTTTGCGGAGCACAAGGTCTCCGAGGCGCATTTCGCCGGAACAAACGGCTACGGCTACGACGACATGGGCCGCGATACCCTTGACAAAATCTACGCCGACGTGTTCGGCGCGGAGGCGGCATTCGTGCGCCATTCCATCGTCAACGGCACAAACGCCCTTACCATCGGTCTGTTCGGTCTGCTCCGGCCGGGCGACATCCTGCTTTCCGTCACCAGCCGTCCCTACGATACGTTAAACGAGGTCATCGGCGCGGAAGATCACAACGGCAACGGCTCGCTCTGTGACTTCGGCGTTGGATACAACCAGATCGACCTGCTTCCCGACGGCGGCGTTGACCTGCCCGCGATCGCAAATGCGCTTGACACCCTTGGAAAGAAAGTCAAGGTCGTCTTCATCCAGCGTTCCAAGGGGTACTTGAACCGCAAGACCCTCTCCGTTGACGAGATCGGGGAAATTGTCAAGGTCGTCCGCGCGCATTCCGATACCGCTTACGTCATGGTCGATAACTGCTACGGCGAATTTACCGAGGACAGAGAACCGACGGCGGTCGGCGCAGACCTCATCGTCGGGTCGCTCATCAAGAACCCCGGCGGCGGTATGGCGGAATCCGGCGGGTATCTTGCCGGAACGGCACGGGCGGTGGAGCTGGCGTCTTACCGTCTGACGTCCCCCGGCACGGGACTGGAGGTCGGTGCCACGCTCGGGCAGAACCGTTCGCTCTACAAGGGATTTTTCTACGCGCCGCACACCACGGCGCAGGCACTGAAGACCGCCGCGCTCGCCGCATATCTTTTTGAAGCACTCGGATGCGTGGTCGAACCGCGCTGGAACGACGACCGGCACGACATCATCCAGTCTGTGCAGTGCAAAACGAAAGAAGGTCTGTGCGCATTCTGCCGCGGCATCCAGTCCGGCTCTCCCGTCGATGCGTATGTCACGCCCGAACCGTGGGCAATGCCCGGCTACAAGGACGAGGTCATCATGGCGGCGGGCGCGTTCGTGCAGGGTGCTTCCATTGAGCTGTCCGCAGACGGCCCCATTCGCCCGCCGTACACCGCATACCTGCAGGGCGGTCTGACCTATGAATCCGGCAAGTATGCCATTATGCGTGCCGCCGACGAAATGCTTGCCGGCATGAACTGAGACAGTAAAGGAATTACGACCATGTTTCAAAACGCCATCTGTATCACAAACAAACGCTTTGAAGCGACGTCCCCCATCAACGTCTTCCACCGCGAAGCGGAACCGTATCAAAATCCCCATCCGGCGGAATACGAAAACCGCCACATCCTCTTCCGCCGCGCGTTTTCCCTTGACACTGTACCCACAAAAGCGGTTCTGTCCGTTTCCGCCGACGATTATTATAAATTGTATGTAAACGGCACCTTTGTCACGCAAGGACCCGCGCCCGGATATCCGTTCCACTATTATTACAACGACATCGACGTAACACCGTATCTGAGACCCGGCAAAAACGTCATCGCCGTCCATACGTATTATCAGGGGCTTTATAACCGTGTCTGGGTCTCCGCCGACCTGCGGCAGATGATGGTCTGTTCCCTTGTCTGCGACGGAAAAGAGGTACTCGTCTCCGATACTGCCTGGAAATGCGCAGAGCACTCCGGCTACACCGGCGCCCGCAAATTCGGCTACGACACGCAGTTTGCCGAGGACTTCGACAGCCGTGCACCCGAAGTCGGCTTTGAGATGCCCGATTACGACGACAGCGCGTGGGAATCCGCCGTGCCGAAGCAGAACACCGACTACAATTTCTTTTTACAGCCGACAGAACAGCTCGACATCTACGATATTGCGCCCGCATCCCTTGTGCGCACCACTGCCCCGGACGGATGCGTGTATATCGACGGTGACATCGGCTTTGAGTGCATCGGTATGCTCACCTTGAAAGCAAAGGGGCTTGCCGGAACGAAGATCAACATCCGCTGCGGTGAGGAACTGAACGCGGACGGCACCGTGCGGCACGAGATGCGCTGCAACTGTGTCTACGAGGAGTTCTGGACACTGTCCGGCGGCGAGGACACGCTTGTCCCCTACGACTACCGCGGAATGCGTTATTTCCGCCTGCGTCTGCCCGCAGGATGCACCGTAAACGATGCGGACATCCGGATGCGCGTGCGCCATTATCCGTACAGAGAAGCCGTTTCGTGTCCTGCGGACGATGAGACCCTGCGCGCCGTCTGGAAGCTTTGCGCGGACACCATCAAATACTCCGTGCAGGAGGTCTACATGGACTGCCCGACACGCGAAAAGGGACAGTATCTCGGCGACGGCACAGTGTCCTCCGCGGCGCATCTGCTTCTGACGGGCGACGGCGCGATGATGAAAAAGGCACTGTGGGAATACGCCCGCTCCACGTTCATCACCGACGGCATCATGACGGTCGCGCCGTGCGCCTTTATGCAGGAAATTGCCGACTACTCGATGCAGTATCCGCATCAGCTTCTGTGGTATTACCGCCACACAGGCGACCGGGAGACACTGGAAGCGCTTGCCCCCTACTGTGAAGCAGCTGTCGCCCATTTCCGCCGCTTTGACCGCGGAGACGGTCTTCTGGAATGCGTTGACACCTGGAACTTAATCGACTGGCCGGAAAACCTGCGCGACAACTACGATTTCCCCGCAAAGAAGCCCATCGGCCCCGGTGCGCACAATGTCCTGAATGCCTTCTGGTACGGAATGCTCACCGACATGGACGACATCCGCACCCTGCTCGGCGAAAAGACGGACAAGGGCTATGCCGAACGGGTCGCGCGGGCGTTCACCGCAGAATTTTACGACCCCGAGCAGCACCTGTTCACCGATGCAAAAACGACGAAGCACACCGCTTCCCACTCCAACTTCCTTGCGCTGTACGTCGGACTTGACCGGTATGCACCGTGTGACATCCGGGCGGACATTGTGAAGCTGGTAAAGGAACGCGGCTTCTGCATGGGAGTCTATATGTCCTACTTCATGCTCGCGGCACTGAAAAAAGCCGGATATGAAGCAGATGCAATCGAGATGCTGAAATCCCCGGATGCGTGGTGCAATATGCTGTCTGAGGGAGCGACGACCCTGTTTGAAGCATGGGGAAAAGAGCAGAAATGGAACACCAGTCTCTGCCATCCGTGGGCGGCAGCACCCATACTTATCCTGGCGGATAAGCAATGATATCCAATGGACAGCCTGCGGCTGGCCATCGTGTGATGTATACAATGAATACGAGAGGAATTTATTATGGATACACCTGTTTTATATCCGATGCAATTATCGCCGGTTTGCCGGTCGACCATCTGGGGTGGGAACCGGATGCGGGACTGCTTTGATTTTCAGTCGAAGCTTGACAACATTGCCGAGGCGTGGATGCTGTCGGCGCGCGAGGACAACCCCGGCTTTATCGTCGGCGGCGAATATATGGGCGAATGTCTGCATAAACTGCTGGAAAAATACCCATCGATGATCGCGAAGAACAACGAAGACCCCGCCTGCCCGCTGCTCATCAAATTCATTGATGCACGCGACAAGCTGTCCATTCAGGTTCACCCGGACGATGCGTATGCCAAGGCGGCAGGCTGTGCCGACCCGCGCGGCAAAACCGAGATGTGGATCGTTCTGGAAGCGTCGATGGGCGCGGAGCTGATCTTCGGCACAAACCGCAATTTCACCGAAGACGAACTCCGTGCGGCAATCGAGGGCGGCACGCTGGAAGAGCTGATGAACTACGTTCCGGTCCGGGCGGGGGATGTCTTCTTCATTCCGGCGGGACTCATCCACGCCATCGGCGGCGGTATTCTGCTTGCGGAAGTCCAGCAGAACTGCGACACCACCTACCGTGTCTACGACTACAACCGCCGTCAGGCAGACGGTTCTCTGCGTGCGCTCCATGTGGACGATGCCGTGAAATGCGCCAAGCACTTCACAGAAGAGGAAATTTCCGCCCTGCAATACGAAAACGGCGACAGGGACTGTCTTGCGGATTCCAAGTATTTCCATGTGGAGACTGTCACCGCCCGGGCGGAAACCGCGCTTTGTGTGGGCGACGATTCGTTCGTTTCTCTGCTCGTCACAGCGGGTTCCGGCGTTCTCGTTCACAACAGCGGAGAATACGCGCTCACCCCCGGTGCAAGCTATTTCCTGCCCGCAGGCATGGGAGAGTATTCCGTGCGCGGCACAGGCGGCAGTGTAACCGTCATCCTATCAAAGATATGATGATCGTGATTCTGTCGAAAATCTGAGAGTTTCCAAACAAAGAAAGGCATACTATGTTCACAGACAAAAACGGCAAAACCTGGTACAAAGGCAATCTTCACACCCACACAACAGTTTCCGACGGAAAGAAAACGCCGGAGGAGGTCATCGCGCTGTACAGGGAACACGGCTACGATTTCCTTGCGCTGACCGACCACTGGATCCCCTCCGAGGGCAAAACGGCGGACAACGGTCTGCTTCTGCTCCCCGGATGCGAGTACAACGTCCACGGCGCGGACATTCTACGCGGCGTTTTCCACATCGTCGCCATCGGAGAAAAAAACTCTGCGACAGCACTTCTCGACCGCAAAGACCCCGACCTCGGCGCGCATGAGGTCATTGATGCGGTACACGCCTGCGGCGGAATCGCCATCCTTGCGCATCCCGCATGGTCGCTTGACACCTGCGAGCAGATCCTGGCGCTCCACGGCTTTGACGGGGTGGAGATCTACAACTCCGTTTCCGGACTTCCGCACAACTGCCGTCCGTATTCGGGCGAGGTCATCGACCAGCTGGCGGCACGCGGGGTCGTGTATCCGTGCATGGCGGCGGACGATTCGCATTTCTACGACGGCGAGGACTGCCTCTCCTATATTTATGTGCAGGCAGACGAGCTGACAGAGGAGGCGATCATGGAAGCGCTCCGCGCAGGCCGTATCATGGCAACGCAGGCGCCACGGTTCACAGTAACGGTTTCCCCCGCCGACAACGGCACCGACAAGACCGTGCATCTGTCCTGCGACATTGTCGCGGGTGACACAGTCGCTGGGGACAATCGCGCAGACGCCCCGGTCGAAACCGTCATCTTCTACACCGGCTCTGTCTGGCATCCGGCGAGAAGTCTCACCGCAAAAGACGGCAGCGGCATCACGGAAGCGGAATTCAATCTCCGCCCCCAGGATCGCTTCGTGCGCATCGAGATCGTTGACAAAAACGGAAAACACGGCTACGCGACACCCATCCTTTCGTGATTTTGCGGTTTTACATGGTAAAAACACGCATTTTTCCGCCATTTTCGTTATCTTTTTCACAAAATTTGCAATTTGCTATTGACAAATCCTGCAAAAAGTAGTACAATAGAGAAGTAAATTTCATTTTCTGTATCTCCCGTCAGACGGGAGATGCGCAACACAAAGGAGATTCGTTATGAACAGAGTATTCAATTTTTCTGCCGGCCCCTCCATGCTGCCGCTTCCTGTCCTTGAAAAGGCTGCTTCTGAGCTTATCTGTTACGGGGATTCCGGTATGTCCGTGATGGAGATGAGCCACCGATCTCCGGTCTACGAAGAAATCATCGCACAGGCACAGGCAAAGCTCCGCACGCTTATGAACATCCCGGACAACTACAAGGTTCTTTTCCTGCAGGGCGGCGCATCCACGCAGTTTGCCGCTGTTCCGCTGAACCTTCTGAACGGCTCCGGCAAGGCGGACTACATCGTCTCCGGTCAGTTCTCAAAGAAAGCTTATGAGGAAGCGCAGAAGTACGGCGATGTCCGTGTCGTTGCCTCCTCCAAGGACAAGAACTTCACCTACATCCCGCAGATCACGAAAGACGACATCCGTCCCGATGCTGACTATGTCCACATCTGCTTCAACAACACCATCTACGGCACCAAGTACAACTACATTCCCGACACCGGCGACATTCCGCTGGTTGCCGATCTGTCCTCCTGCATCATCAGTGAGCCCATCGACGTCTCGAAGTTCGGTGTCATCTACGCCGGCGCACAGAAGAACATGGCACCCGCAGGTCTGACCGTCATCATCGTCCGCGAGGATCTGCTCGGAAAAGCACGTCCCGAAACGCCCGTCATGCTCGACTGGAAGACGATGGCAGACAACGATTCCATGTACAACACGCCCCCCTGCTACTGCATCTATATGGCAAAGCTCGTTTACGAGTGGATCCTCGACATGGGCGGTCTGGATGCCATGAAAGCGCACAATGCAAAGAAAGCCGCAATTCTCTACGACTACCTTGACAGCCAGGATTATTACATCGCACCGGTCGAAAAAGAATACCGCTCCATGATGAACGTCACGTTTGTCACAGGAGATGCCGACCTTGACAAGAAATTCGCCAAGGAAGCCGATGCCGCCGGTATCAAGAACATCAAGGGTCACCGCTCCGTCGGCGGTATGCGCGCATCCATTTACAATGCAATGCCCATCGAGGGTGTGGAAACGCTTGTGAAATTCATGCGTGATTTCGCTGCAAACAATCCGAAAGCGTAAGTCAGGAAAGGAAATGTCATGTACAACATTCAATTATACAATAAAATCGCCAAGGTCGGCACGGACAACTTCAAAGCCGACCGCTACACCGTCGGGGAAGACGTTCAGAACCCTGATGCCATCATGGTCCGTTCCGCGACCATGCACGATATGGAATTCAATCCCGAATTAAAGGCCATCGCCCGCGCAGGTGCCGGTGTCAACAACATTCCGGTGGAACGCTGCTCCGAAGCCGGTATCGCCGTCTTCAACACGCCCGGTGCAAACGCCAACGCCGTCAAGGAGCTGGTCATCTGCGGTCTGATGCTCGCATCCCGTGACATCACCGAGGGTGCCGCATGGGCAAAGACACTTGTCAACACCCCCGATGCAGACGTTGCCAAGCAGGTCGAAAAAGGCAAGAGCAAGTTCGCCGGCTGTGAGGTCGCGGGCAAGAAGCTCGGTGTCATTGGTCTCGGTGCCATCGGTGCGCTCGTTGCAAATGCCGCAGAGGATCTGCATATGGAAGTCCTCGGTTTTGACAAGTTCATGACCATCGATGCCGCATGGAAGCTCTCCCGCAAGATCGAAAAGGCAGCAAGCATGGATGAGATCTTCGAGACCTGCGATTACATCACCGTTCACGTTCCCTCCACGCCCGAAACACGCGGAATGTTCAACAAAGAATCCTTTGCAAAGATGAAGGACGGTGTCCGCATACTGAACTTCTCCCGTGCAGACCTCGTCAACGCCGCTGACATGAAAGAAGCACTCGCCTCCGGCAAGGTCGCACGTTATGTCACCGACTTCCCGACCGAGGAGACCGTCAACGTCCCGGGTATCGTCGCGCTTCCCCATCTGGGCGCATCCACCGAGGAATCCGAGGACAACTGCGCGATCATGGCGGCACGCGAGCTGATCGAATTCCTGGAAAACGGCAACATCCGCAACTCCGTCAACTATCCGGATGCGGAGATCCCGCACACGGGCGATGCGCGCATCTGCGTGTTCCATAAGAACGTTCCCGGTGTCCTCAACAACATCACCGCCATCATCTCCTCCCAGGGCATCAACGTCGAGAACATGATCAGCAAGTCCAAGAAGGATTATGCCTACACGATCCTTGAGATCAGCGGCACCATCCCGGACAACGCGGCAGAAACCATTTCCACCATGGAAAGCGTCATCCGCGTCAACATCATCAAGTAATATAAAAACACAACAGAACAAAGGCATTACGGTCACATTTTCCAAAAACGGGAAAACGGGCTGTAATGCCTTTCTTTTATTGTGCGTATCAGATACATACAGCGGGAGTACTTACAGTGGTGCGAAAGATTCATAGAGTTTTACCTCATCCACCGCTAACGCGTGTCCCCAGAAGATGCAAAGCATCTTCGCCCCTTAATCTCCAAGGGGAAAGTTTTCTGTGCGAACCTTTCGCTCTGCATTCTCGCGAAAGCGAAGTTTCAACCACAGCAACGTGCAACACCGTTGTTGTAATCGCCGCCGTTCTTATTTTACCGGTATGCCTTGCGCGCGACCTTCGTATTCACGGAGAAAATCCTCCGCCGTCTTCGTCATGACAAGTTCCATGGATTCTCCGTTTTCCGTAAACGTAAATACCGCATCCATATTGCCGAAATAGTCATCAATCAGCTGAACCTTGAGCCAGAACGTCTTCTCATCCCGCCACGCGCCGGAATACGCACCGTGATACAGGCGTTCCCCCGGCTCACTGCCGACGAGATCGGAATATCCCCTCTGCGGGAAATCGGCGAAAGCATTGCGGCACATTCCAAACAGAAGTTCTTTTTCGCCCTGCGCATTTTCGTACCGGAAAACGCCGGTATCGCCGTTAAAGTCCAGCCGTATCCACCGGATGCCCATGCGGTTTTCCCCGAGCGCATAGGTTCTGCCGCCGACCGTTTTGGCAAGTGTCGAGGTTGTATCCCCATATGCCGAAAACAGCTTCAAGGTGGAGACATACGCCGCAAGCGATTCTTCTGCGGCAGGATCTTTTGGAAACGTATCCGCGGTGTTCTTTACAATGATGTCATAAAAACCGTCGAGAATGAGGTTTTTGGCATCCGGATTGCCCTGATTGTCGGCATTGCAGACAAAAATCAAGTCTTTTTCCGGCACACACAGCGCAAACTGGCATCCCATGCCGTTGAAGAAGAATCCCTCTCCGTATGCTTTCCAGATGTAGTATCCGTAGCCGTTTCCGTCAACGTGCGTTCCGTCGCCCGTCGGTATGAGGCACGACGTCGCTTCCCGCACATAGTCCGCGGAAAGAATCTGTTCCCCGTCCCACGTCCCGCCGTTCAGAACGAACCGCGCCGCGCGGTAAAGGTCGGTCGGCGACATGAGAAACGCGGAGTCGCCCCAGGTGTGTCCGCCGGGACAGAAAAGTGCCCGCGGGTGGTCGGAGATGCCGATTTTTGAGAACATCTTTTCGCCGAGATAGTCCATCAGCGTCTTCCCGGTCAGCCGTTCGACGAGCGCACCGAGGATAAAGGTGCCGGAGGAATCGTACTCAAATTTCTCGCCCGGCTTGCGTGCGGGGTTCGTGTTGGAAAAATAGAACTGCACGCGGTCGAGGTGTCGTGCGGTGAACCAGTCCTGCGTGGATTTCGCGGTGCTCATCATCAGCATATTGCGCACGGTCTGCATATGCAAACCGTACTCGCCGTCGTTCTGTCCGCCCGCTTCCAGCTCCCGCGCAAAATACTTCGACATCGGATCGTCAAGCGACAAAAGACCATCCTGCAAAGCAAATCCGACGGCCAGCGCAACAAAGCTTTTCGTCACGGAATAGAGCCGGTGCGGCTTCCCCGCTGTAAACGGCGGATAATAAATTTCCGCCAGAATGTCATTTCCCCGCGCGATGAGAATATCGTGCATCGCCAGATGGTGCGATTCCAGATGGCGGAGATATTCTTCAATGCGAGAGGAGGAAACCCCGCGCGACTCCGGGGTGGTGTGGTTGATGGTCATATGGGTGTTCATCCTTTCTTTTTCGGGCATTTTCGTTGGGTATAGTATACCATATTCCGCCGGGAAATGCAAGGGATGACACTATTTCTGCGAAAATTTTCCGGAATTTTTCGGAAAAGGGGTTGACAAAAGAGGTTGAATGTGTTAAACTTATAAGCGAGAAGAGGTTGAACAGGTTAGACCTGTTTGGGGAGGAGATGAGCGGTTTGGACTTCTCGTGCGAACCA
Organism: Clostridia bacterium; assembly: GCA_017481495.1. Lineage (GTDB taxonomy): Bacteria > Bacillota > Clostridia > Oscillospirales > CAG-272 > RGIG3925. Next base: position 8,289 of record JAFUPC010000016.1, on the reverse strand, counting down.
TTCAGCCCGCATTCACTCAAAAGTAAAATTTTCGTCGAATCAAAGTCGGTGAAGTTGCTTCGCAGTGAAGTTTTGCGCTTTGCGCAAAGTGAAGTTGCTGACGCAGTGAAGTTGTGGCAAAGCCGCAGTGAATATTTTCAAATGAAAGGAGCACCAAACCAATGCCAACACCGAAAATCTTTGAAAGCGAGTACCGCTTCTGTCTCATTTTATGGGAGATGGAACCGGTCAACAGCACTGTGCTCGTCCGCGCTTGCCGGGAGCGGCTCGGCTGGAGCAAGGCGACAACGTACACCGTCATCCGCCGGCTTGCGGAGCGGAGGGTATTGCGAAACGAAAACGCAGTCGTGACATCCCTCATCTCAAAGGAAGAAGCGCAGAATGCCGAGCTGGATGCGCTGGTCGAGGAACGCTTCGAGGGTTCCCTGCCCGCGTTCGTTGCCGCATTTTCGCGCCGCGGACATCTGACCGATGTGCAGGCAAACGAAATTCTCGCCATGATCGCGCACGCCGCCGACGGTGCCGACGAACCGTCCGCCCGAACGTCCGATGAAAAGGAGGAAACCCCATGACCGCCGTTTTCGTTTCCGTTCTCAATCTCGCCATCAATGCCGGATGGGTCGCCCTTGCCATCATGGGTCTGCGCCTTCTTCTGAAGCTGCCATGCTTCCGGCGTTTTCCGCGATGGTGTGTCTGTCTTCTGTGGGCGGTGGTCGGACTGCGGCTCGTGTGTCCGTTCACGCCGGAAACGCATTTCAGTCTGCTCCCGTCGGGCGAAACGGTTCCGCTGACCGTCGTCACAGACCCCACCCCCGCCATCCGGAGCGGTGTTTCTTCCATCAACGCGGCGGTCAACCCGATCTTAGCCGAACGGTTTGCGGCAACCCCGCAATACAGTGCCAACCCGATACAGATTTTGCTTGCCGTCCTTTCGTATGCGTGGCTTTGCGGCATCGCCGTTATGCTTCTGTATCTTTGTATCAGTACCCTGCTTCTGTACCACCGCGTGCGGTTTGCGACCCGCACCCCGGACGACAGCCGGGTGTTTGAATGCGAATCCGTCCAATCTCCGTTCGTGCTCGGCATCATCCGCCCGCGCATTTATCTGCCATACAATATGGAAGCGGAGACCCGCGCCGACGTGCTTGCCCACGAATATGCGCACCTTGCACGGCGGGATCACATCGTCAAGCCGGCGGCGTTTCTTCTGCTCACCGTGTACTGGTTCCAGCCGCTTCTGTGGGCCGCGTATTTCCTTTTGTGCCGGGACATCGAAGCCGCCTGCGACGAACGTGCGGCAAAGCGGTTTTCCGATGCGGAACGCCGCAGATACGCCGCATCCCTTGTCCGCTGTTCCGTATCCGCCAAAACCCACGCCGCCATTTCCGCCTGCCCGCTTACGTTCGGGGAAAACGACGTGAAGACCCGCGTGAAGTCTGTTCTGTCGTACAGAAAACCGACGGTGTGGATCATCGCGGCGGCGGTTGTGCTGTGCGCAGTGTTTGCGATGTGCTTCGGGACGGATCCGGTGGAGAAAACCGCATCCGGAAATACAGACCCCGTGTCTTCCCTCTCCGCGCATTACAAAGCCGCCGAACTTGTCCTGGCCAACGGAATGTTCTCCTTTGTCCAGACCGCCGAAGCCGCGCCCGGCTACAGCGTGGATTCCGACGGCGTTCTGTGGGAGATCCGGACAGACAGCGAAACGGGCGCGGAAACCGCCGTCCGGCTCGGTACACTGACGGAATGCGCCCCCACGACAGCAGAGACCCATTTCCCCGACAGCGCGGTGCTCATATCCGGAACCGGCGAGGATGTCCGGACACTGCTTTCCGGCACGGAACACGTTCTGGAAACCGTTTACGACGATCCCGCGCTTGATCTGATACAGCGTTATACGCTGTTTGCCAAAGAAGACGGCACGGTTTATCTTCTGTATTCCCATAAATCGGCGGACAGAGAGGACTTTATTGTACGGTGGATGTACCGACTTACCGAAGTGGCTGAAACATAATCCGGCACCGCAGAGACAAAACTGCATGACAAAAGGGTATCTGAGGATACCCTTTATCTGTTTTCATATTGTTGATAAACCGATTCCAGAAGCGGAAGATTGCAGCAGCGTGCTTTGATTTTCCGATCATATGCGGTCAGAACACGGTCTTCAGAAAAGATCAATGCCCGCAATTCAGATGCAGTTTTACGAATTTCTGTCTGCTCCGCCAGAATACAACGGTATTGTTCTTTCAGTAATCTTCTGTATCTTTTGTCCTCAACATTGTCAAAAACAATCGGAATCAGCACAGAATCCAGTACAGGAATCATATTATTGAAATTGATTGCCCCGTATTCACCATTATGTATCTTCCGGAAATCTTTCCCATTTTTCATCGTTTTATATTTTTCCTTCGGAGAAGTAAATGGGGAATAATATTTGATACCGTTGATTTCAAGAACAATTCCAACATATGGACGATTTTCGTGTTTATTGTCCGAGACTGCTGTATCGTATCGTTTCAGAAATTCAATATATTCATCCTTGATATAATAAAACTTCATAATAACTCCGAAAAAGGGGACGATTTCTCGTCCCCTGCTTTTTTGTTTTCCCACTTCGGTTGGTGGAGAGACACCGCTTCTTTCAGTTCCCGCTTCAATTGGTGGAGAGACACCGCTTCTTTCAGTTCCCGCTTCAATTGGTGGAGAGACACCGCTTTTTCGGTTCTCACTTAAATGGTGGAGACATACCGCAATTATGACAGTTCCCTGTCAATAATATTATACTATATTTCCACCCATTTTGCAACCGTCCGCATAAAAATTTTTATAAATTTTTTATGAACGGAAAATACCGTTTTTTACACTGCAATTACGCCCACGATATTATACAATAATTTCGCAGGCATAAGGCCTGTCATCCCCCTCCTCCGGGATCCTCAGAAATCCGTCTTCATACAGCGCTTGTGCGAAATACGCTCCGGAGAGCAGAGAGATCCACTGCACCGCAAAGCCGCGTGCATATTCTGACAGCTGCGGAACAATGGTCGCTGCCACAAGATCGTTCATTTTCTGCCAGAGAACGGCGGACGGGGCGGCGACGGCTTCGGCGAGCGTTTCGTTGACGGAAGCGAGAACCGCGCGGGCATTTCCGTCCGTCACGGGGACACGCGAGACAAATCCCGCATCGGTCTTCTCCACATAGCCCTCTTCCAGAAGGGCGGTGACGTGCAGGCACGTATTCTCATCGTCGGGAAGCGGATTTCCCATGGCAATGTCGTACAGCACTTGAGATTTTTCCTTTGACCGCAATTCGTTTTGACGGTGATAGTCCCCGAACGCGGTCACGTCGCACGGCCAGACCGCCGCACCACAGTCAAGAGCGGTCGGCGTATGTCCAGCGGAAAACCGCAGACACGGCGCTTCCATTGCAAAGACAAACGATTTCGAGCCGCAGGAAAGGATCTGCGGATAATCCCGCTCGGAAAGATAGATATTCCGGAAATCAACGCACTCGGTGTGACCGTAAAAGTACCAGCGGTACTCCTGTTCGTTTGCATCGTGGCGGAAAATGCCGCTTTCCCGCAGGCGCGGCAGTGCCGCTTCATACGCCGCCCGGTACGCGGGAATGTAATCCGCAAACATTCGCTCAAAAAATACGCGGACCTGTTCTGCCGCTTCCTTTTTCAGAATGTGGAAATTCGTGCGGTACTTTCCCCGCGCTGGCTCCACCATGACTCCGGCATCGAGCAGAAGTGCGAGTTCTTCTTCCAGATAGACGGCAGGAACACCGCTTTCCATGGACAGCTCCTGCACGGTCTTTGCACTGTCGTGGCAGAGAACGGCGATCTGTCCCGGCAGTTTCCGACGGAAGACCTCCCAGACATTGACGCGGGAAAAGTCGATCCCGGCTTTGTAAACGTAAAAATCAACGGGGGCAACGGATACGGGTGCTTTCATACAAAAGACCTCCTTCAGCTTTCCGCGGCCGGCACGCAGGTAGAATTTGACCATATCTTCGGTCAGACCGAGTGCCGCCGCGGTTTCTTTCACCGACCGGTTTTCGTAATAATGGGAGACCAGCACGCGCCGGTATTCTCCGGACAGCCGGGAAAGTGCCGCCCGGACACGGGCAAGCTCGTCCTCCCGGATGAGGATCTCTTCGGGAGACTCGTCGTCCGAGGGCAGAAAATGCCCGAAATCCCCGGCATCCAGCGAGGCGGGACGGTTCTTTTTCGCCGTAAGATGCGACTTCCAGGTGTTGTACATGACCCCGCGGAAATATGCATCAGGGTTTTCCCGGATCCGTCCCTCGGAAATCGCCGTCACACACCGGAACGCGATCTCCTGCGCCAGCTCCTCCGCCGACGGAAAGTCCCCCGTCCTTGTGCGCGCAAAAGCAAGGAATGCGGGTAAATATTCAGTTGTCAAGAGATCGTAAAGCATCTGACAGGTGTACATGGCTGGTGTGGCTCCTTTGTTTTTTGGTCGGTTATTATAACAGTACGCAAAAGAGGGGGGAGGATAAGCGGAAACGGAAAATATTTACGGAAAATCGGGAAATTTCCGTATCTTACAACAGCGGCGTCATATACAGCGGCAGATACACAATCCCGTTTTCTTCTTTATAGTCACCCGGATGAAGCACATACGGAAGATACGTCTGCTCGTCAAATTTGGTTTTGAATTTCTCAAGGGAGTTCAGCGTGTAGTTTTTGCCGGACTTTACCTTAATGGGTGAAATGTTGTGCCGGTTGCTGATCTTGCTCTTGGCAATCAGGAAATCGATCTCCATCCGCTCGGTCACATCGTCACGGTCGGGATTGGCGTAAAAATACAGTTTATGACCGCTTGCCACCAGCATCTGCGCCACGATGTTTTCCACAATCATCCCTTTGTTGACTTCCAGTTTATCAAACAGAAGCTTCTTGTAAATTTCTTCGCTGACGATACCGTTTTCATCAAACGCATGACTGACCAGAAGCCCCGTATCCGCCATGTAACACTTTAAGGTCATGCGATCCATGTTCAGTTTCAGCCCGACGCTCGGCGCGGTGGAATTGTAGCAGACATTCACAATCATCGCATCGGAAAGCCAGAACATCGCATCCTCATATGCCCGCAGGCGCGCTTCCTTTTTCAGCAAGGACAGCTTGAATTTCTTGTCGTGCTTCTGCAGCTGCGCGGGAATATCGTCAAAAATCTGCTCCACTTTCATTTCGTATCCCTCGGCGTGCTTGACGATGTCCGCACGGTACAGTTCCAGAATCGCACGCTTGATACGGTCAACGCTGTCAAAATCACGGGTCTCCACATACCGTTCCACCGCCTGCGGCATTCCGCCCACAATCATGTACTGTCGGAAATAATCCATCGCCTTGCGGTGCATTGCCTGTCCCATCGGCTGTTTTTTCTCATAACAATCCCGGATGAACGGCATCAGCATATCGTTGTCAAGCGCCCAGAGAAATTCCTCAAAATCCAAAGGATACATTTTGATGTGTTCTTCCTCGGATGGAATCAGAATATCCCGGACGTTCTTTTTGATGGACATCAGCGACCCGGTTTCCAGATAATCGTACCGTCCGTCCGCCACAAGATATTTGACGGCAGACCGCGCCCGCGGACACAGCTGTACTTCGTCCAGAATGATCAGCGATTCCCGCGCAAAAAGCTTCGTGCCGTAAAAATTGGACAGATACATAAAAAGCGTATCAAGGTCGTTCAGATAATAGTCAAACAGCTCGACCACTTCCCGCGGCGCCCGGTTGAAGTCAATCAGAATATAGCTTTTGTATTCCGCTTCCGCAAACGCTTTCGCAATATAGCTTTTTCCGACACGTCTGGCACCGTCGATGAGCAGTGCCGTCCGCCCGCCTTCCCTGTGTTTCCAGTCCAACAGTTTATCGTATATCTTTCTTTTCATATCCGAATCTCCTCTCAAAATACCATGTGAAACTTTTACCGGTACTATTATAACACATAATCAAGATTTTTTCAACGCCAATTCTGCACGAAATCAAGATTTTTATACCTGCGTTTTCGCACGAAATCAAGATTTTCTTTCATCACGCGACCGCCAAAACAATTATCTGTATATCCATCGCCGCACACCCCAACCGTTTTTTGGAAAAATTTCAAAAAATCATTGTCTTTTTCCCCGGAATATGGTATAATAGATGAGATATTGATTATACAAGGAGGATTTCCCGTGAAATCTGAAAACAGAAGTTCCTTTACCGGAAAAGTCGGATTTGTCCTTGCCGCCGCGGGGTCTGCGGTGGGACTGGGCAACATCTGGCGTTTTCCCTATCTCGCGGCCAAATACGGCGGCGGGATGTTCCTGCTCGTTTACATCATCCTCGCCGTGACGTTCGGCTTTTCGCTGATGGTGGCGGAAATCGCCATCGGGCGCAAGACGGGACAGTCGGCCATCGGCGCGTTCCGGCAGCTTAACCGTCGGTTTTCGTTTGTCGGGTATCTCGCCGCCATCATCCCGACCATCATCCTGCCGTACTATTCCGTCATCGGCGGCTGGGTCATGAAGTACCTTGCCGGCTTTGTGGCGGGACAGAGCAGTGCGATGGCGCAGGATACGTATTTCACCGATTATATCGCCACAGCGGGAGAACCGGTTTTCTGGTTTCTCCTGTTCATCGGAATCACGGCGGTCGTCGTCATGCTCGGTGTCGAAAAGGGCATTGAAAACGTATCCAAATTCATGATGCCCGTGCTGATCGTCCTGATTCTCATCATCGCCGTCTATACCATCGTTTCAATGGACGGCGCGTGGGAAGGTGTTGTCTACTACATCAAGCCGGACTTCTCGCACTTTTCTCTTATGACTGTCGTTGCGGCGATGGGACAGCTGTTCTATTCGATGTCGCTTGCGATGGGTATCATGATCACATTCGGTTCGTATATGAAAAAAGACATCAGCATCGAAAACTCCACGCACCAGATCGAAGTGTTCGACACGGGTGTTGCGTTCCTTGCGGGCTTAATGATCATCCCGGCAGTGTTCGCGTTCTCCGGCGGTGACCAGTCGGCACTCGGCAAGGGGCCCAGCCTGATGTTCATCACCCTGCCCAAGGTCTTTGATACGATGCCCGGCGGCAACCTCATCGGCGCGGCGTTCTTTGTCATGGTGCTGTTCGCGGCACTCACCTCGTCCATTTCTCTCATGGAAACCATCGTCTCCATTTTCTGTGACAAGCTGAAAATGAAGCGCATCCCCGCGTGCATTCTCGTGTTCGGCATTTCCGTTGCACTAGGGCTTCTCTCCTGCTTCGGCTACAGCATCCTCTCCGCGGTCACGGTGTTCGGCATGACGTTCCTTGACTTCTTTGATTTCATTTCCAACAACGTCTTGATGCCCATCGTCGCGTTTGCGACCTGCATTCTCGTCGGCTACATTCTCAAGCCGAAAACGGTCATTGAGGAAGCCGAAGCGCACGGCGGTACGTTCAAGCAGAAGAAGCTGTTCTCCGTGATGATCCGTTATATCGCCCCGGTGTGCATCGTGCTGATTCTCGTTTCGTCGATTCTCGACTTCTTCGGCATCGTGAAGATCTGATAAAACCCCAAAAATGTGAACTTTCCTGTAAATTTCTGCAGAGATATTGCATTTCTGGAAATATATGATATAATTATATTAAGAATAAACTTGTTGTAAAATCATTACATATGCCGACACAGTCTTCATATGTGATGACTGTGGTGCGTATCGGATCATGGCTTATCTGGTTGATACAATGCATTCATACGAGTATGTATCAATCAAAGGCGAAATGGTGTTCCGTTGTACAGTATGCAACCATCAGACCAATAATCCGCAACTTCCCTAAGAGGTAAAAATGTTTCGTTTTCTATTGATTACAATCATTACTTTGTTCTTATGCGGATGTAATATAACCATAACATCTACCGAAACGGAAATGCTCGATTCAGTAAAAACGACACATACGGATTTATGCGCAGAAGACAGCAGTTCCGCATCTTCTGCGCAATCTGTTTTTCTGTATGATGTTGAAAAATTGGATTATGAAAGTTCCGCACTGGGCAGTCGTAATATCACACTTGTTGACAACAAACTGTTCATTTATGAATCGGTCATCGATTCAAAACAACAAAAGCAGACTCCGGTACTTTAGGCAACACCGCATAAATGAGCAGAAGAAAAACGAACTCAGTAGGAAACCACCGAAAGGCAGAGTATATCCCCCGATATCGCTCCAAAAGGCGCACTGAATCAGACCGCCGCCCGTGAGGGTCTGCCGGCCAGGATCAGAT
>JAFUPC010000015.1 GCA_017481495.1 Clostridia bacterium | reverse complement strand
ATCACGCAGAAAACGGCTGGTCAATCGGTAAGCCTGTCACCCGGCGTACTGTGCGATGAGATAACAATAGAGTGACTGCACCCGGAGAAAGCGGTATCAAGAGATTTTCGGACGAGGGTTCGACTCCCTCCGGATCCACCATGAAAAAAAGCACTGTGCAAGCAGTGCTTTTTCAATAATATCCGGGCTTGCCAGCCCGTCATCCTACACGGCAGGATGACATAGTGATCTATATCCTGCGGGTATGATATCCGCTTCGCGGATGATGAATGATAAAGTTTCAATTTGCCCGGATATCCATACTTGCGCAGCAATTATATCATATTTACGCAGTAAATATATCATACGGCGACAGCCGTATATCATATCGCGCAAGCGATATATCATTTTTTCATACATTCCGTTTCGGCACTTACCAAATATTCTCTCACATCCTCCCATCCCCTGTCCGTCACATCAAAGCGCTGCACATTTTCCGCCAGCTTCCCAAGCACATACCGGTCATACCGGTACCGTGTTTCCCAGAATGCGATCTGCGCATCGGTCGGCGGGTGCTGTCCGCGGTCACAGTGGGCGGCGGTCAGACTGCGGGCGATGTTCCGGGTCTCCAGATAGACAATCCGGCGCGGGATGCCGTCAAGGGCGGACAGCAGGGTTTTCACATGAGAAAGCACTGTCTCCTCGTCCGCCCGGTAGTTGCGGAGCATATCGTTGATGGGATGGTGCAGAAGCGCGCCGTCGAACAAAAAGACATTCTGCGTATTCCGGTTCGCGGCAGCAAAATCCTGCCAGACACAGTGATACGCATCGGTATAAGCTTCCCGGCTCACCGGAAACTTCGGCTTCCAGCAGAACTCATGCTCCCGAAGATATGCAAGGACATCCCCTGAAAAGAGCGGCGTATCCCGGTCATAATAACGGACAAGCCGCGCCGCTCCTGCCGGGACGGTGTTTTTTTCCAGAACCTCCGACAACGCCGGATGTGCGCGGCAAAGCATCCGGTAATCGGTATCGGTCAGATACGCGGTATTGCAGAAGTCGATGGGATTGATGTCAAATTCCTCGTATGCCCGGACAGATGTGCCGTTTCCGGACAGTGCTTTTGCGAGATTTCGGGTCAGCGTGGATTTTCCGACACCGGAGATTCCCTCGATGAAAAGGATGTTCATATTGATTTTCTCCTGTTACAAAAGTAATACGGTTTTCGTCGCCACATTCTCACAGAACGCCCGGTCATGCTCGACAAATACAATGGTCGGCTTGTACGCAAGCAAAAGCTCCTCAATCTGCATTCTTGACCAGACATCAATATAATTCAGCGGCTCGTCCCAGACGTAGAGATGCGCCTGTTCACACAGACTGCGCGCGAGCAATACCTTTTTCTTCTGCCCGGCGGAATACGCATCCATCGGCTTTTCAAACTGCACCCGCGCGAAATCCAGTTTCCGCAAGATCGCCCGGAACAGAGGAATGTCGATGCCGTGGGCACGCGCATAATCGTCAAGATCGCCCGACAAATCGGCAGAATTCTGTTTGACATAGGAAATTTTCAGCCCCGTTCCGCGCGAAAAATCCCCTGTAAAGCGTATATTCTCCCCGATGAGCAGCTTCAGAAGCGTGGACTTCCCCGCCCCGTTTGCGCCCGTGACGGCGATGCGGTCGCCGCCCTCCACCGTCAGACGGATGCCCTCTGTCACCGGCGTGTCTCCGTAATATAAGGAAACATCCCGCAGCTCCGCCAGCCGCGTGCTGTGCCAGGAAAGCGGTGACAGCTTCAGGTTTTCCGCCTCCTCGATGTTGTGCAGAAGCGTGGATTTTTCCTCGATGGCGTTCTGCTGACGGCGTTCGAGATTCTTCCGTCTCTGCTGCATCCGTCTGGACTGCTCGCCGATATACGCGCGGCCGCCCATGCCGTCGTATTTGTCCTTATCTTTTTTCTGACCGATTTTGTTCGACTCCGCCTTGTCCGCCCAGGCTTTGGACTGTCTCGCGGCTTCTTCCAGCTTGCGGATGTCCTTTTTCAGACGGTCGTTTTCCGCCATTTCAAACGCATCCCGCCGGGATTTGTTTTCGTACCACTGCGAAAAACTGCCCTGCTGGATGTCAATGTCGGTGCGGTTGACGGACAGTGTATGGTCGGTACACGCATCGAGCAGTGCCCTGTCGTGGGAAACGAGCAGAAAGCCTTTTTTCGTATTCAGATAATCCGCCAGATGCGCACGTCCCGCGGCATCAAGATGGTTGGTCGGCTCATCGATCAAAAGGAACCGGTCTTCCCGTAAAAACAATGCCGCAAGCAGAACCTTGGTCTGCTCGCCCGCCGACAGTGTGGAAAACGGCCGGTACAAGACCTCCGCATCCAGCGACAACCTCGACAGCTCCACGCATATCTGCCAATCTTCCAGATTCCCGTCCAGCTTCTGCAAGGCATCCAGCGTCATGTCGTCCGGGTTCTCCACGCTGTACGGAAAATACGCGCACCGCTGTCCGAACAAAATGCTTCCCTCATACGCAAACTCGCCCATCAGAAGCCGCAAAAACGTCGTTTTTCCGCGCCCGTTCCGCCCGCAAAAGCCAAGCTTCCAGTCGGTGTCCAGTGTGAGCGTCACGTCCTCAAACACCGGATCCCAGCTTCCCGGATATGCAAATGTCAGATGATTGACCTGTATCTGTGCCATAATAAAAAAATATCGCCTTTCTCTTCTGCCGGATACGCGAAAAGAGAAAGACGGTGTTTCGTTTTTATAAAAGTACGGGTGAAACGCACACGGAAACGGCTGTCTTTCTCGTTTCCGCGGCACGGCAATACAAACCAAAGGATGTCCGTATGACATCCGTCATTGCTCTTTGTGCTATGAAAACGAAATTTCAGCCGATATACATTTTTTCACCTCATGATTTTCTGTGATGGGAATATTATACCACACAGAATGCACTTTGTCAAGAGAATTTTTTGAAATCCTGCCGCCGATGTTTTAACGGAAGACGGTTTCCAGTTCGTGCTGTACTTCCTCCGCGCGTCTGATCTGGTCATTCAGATTCCATTTTCCGATATTGATTCCATCTTTTAAGAACATGGAACCGCATTGGTGGAAATAAAACTCAATGTTTCTTTCTTTGGCTTCCAGATACAGATTTTTCACCCATTCGTATTCAATGGGTCTGACTTCATTCTTGGGCGCCATTTCACCGCCGACATTGACACACCGGATCAATCCCGTATCCAGGTATTTTCCGAGAGAGATCGGTGCAATCAGCGGTGAGCAGAACACTTCCCGATGCTTGACCGGTGCCGCCAGAAAATGACCGAGCCGGATATCTGCCATTTCCTGGTTTTCGATGGAAATACTGATATGAACGTGATCCCAGCCATCGCCCCAGTCTGACGGTACACAGGATGCGATCCGTTCCGGACGTTTGGTGGTTGTCACAAAGATGCAGTCTTTTCTGCGTCTGATAAAGTCCCAACAGCCCTCTCTCCACTCATCGGCTTCCTCGATAAAGAAATCGGATGAAAAACAAAGCTTCACAAGAGAATTCGGAGGACAGTCTTTATCCTATAATTCATACGTTGTTTTTCCTTTTGTGATGACTGTGGTATCCCTGCCATAGCGTTTGTCCATTTTGTACACAAAACAGTTTTTGCATCCGGGGCTTACTTTTTTACATCCATGCCACGGGTTCCACGGAATTGCTTTTTCGATTGCATCATTTTGCATAATATCACCCTGATTCGATTCTGTATTTATTCGAAGCTTGACCGGTCAGGCGTTCTTCCGGATAACCGTTCAGTCCTCGTCGTCCTGCTGGGAGCCGAATTCCGCCAGCTGAATGCCCTCGTTCTTCTCATATGCCCACTTGATGCACCATTCGGAGCGGAAGATGAGGTAGTCGCGGCCGCGGACGTCCTTGACCCACTTGGTGTCGTAGAGGTTTAAGTCGTTCGGGGAAACGTCCTTGTTCAGATACTGCCGGATATACTGATACTCCGTTGCGGTGCGGCGGAACTTGACCTTGTATTCGCTTTCCATGCGGGATTCCAGCACTTCAAACTGCAGCTCGCCGACAACGCCGACGATGACGCGTTCCAGACCGCCGTTCGGTTCAAAGAAGATCTGGATGGCACCCTCCTGCGCGATCTGCTGCATTCCGGCGGCAAACTGCTTGCGCTTCATCGAGTCAATCTGTTCGACGATGGCAAAGCGTTCCGGTGCGAAGGTCGGGATGCACTCGAACTGGATGTTCATTTTCTTGTAGCAGATGGTGTCGCCGATGGAGAAAATGCCGGGGTCGAACACGCTGATAATGTCGCCCGCATAGGCCTCCTCCACGATTTCGCGTTCTGCCGCCATCATGGTCTGCGGCTGGCTCAGGCGCATCTTTTTGCCGGTCTGCATATGGTAATATTCCGTGTCGCGCTCAAATT
>JAFUPC010000126.1 GCA_017481495.1 Clostridia bacterium | reverse complement strand
TCGAACCCACGACCTCCAGGGCCACAACCTGGCGCTCTAACCAACTGAGCTATACCCACCATATGGCGCACCCTGGGAGACTCGAACTCTCGACCTACTGCTTAGAAGGCAGTTGCTCTATCCAGCTGAGCTAAGGGTGCAAAGCATACAGTTTATTTTGTGTATGACACGTACGCATAGCATACGTGAAAGAAAGTGGAGCGGGTGATGGGAATCGAACCCACGCGACCAGCTTGGAAGGCTGGAATTCTACCATTGAACTACACCCGCATCTGAGAGTTCGTTCGCAGTGCTTTCTCATCACTGCCTTTATATTATACCACGAATTCCCGGAATTGTCAAGAGGTTTTTTCAAAAAAATTCAAAAAAATTGAAATTTTTGAAAATCTGTTCAAATCAGCTGATACGGCGCGTAATCGTCGATCTCGCCCGGATTGTTGGAGAGCAGGGACAGGAGCGCGCGGCGGAACATATCGGGATGGTGTTCCAGCTCGATCTCCATGTTTTCCGCTTCCTTGCGCGTATCGGTGACAACGGACAGAGAAATGACGTCCTCATTCTGCTCCGTGTAATACAGATGGAACAGATACTTGCCGTTGGGGAGCGCTTCGGTGTTGTAGCGGTATCCGGCGTTCGATTTGCGCAGGTTGAGCAGAAGCACGGCGTTCTGCAGAGCCTTTTCCTTTGTGGTATTGAGGATCTTTCCGGGCAGGCTCTGCGCCGCATCGTGACCGAGTGCCGTCACGGAATAGAGTTCGACCCCGGAGGAATCGTCCATTGCTATATGCCCGGTTTCCAGAAGATCCGGAAATGCAAGGCAGAAGTCAAACGGCCGCACGACACCGTTCTGGATGACAATGTCGTTGATCTCGATAAAATCAAGCGGACGGGCGATGCTGTCCATCAGGAACAGAATGAAGATTTTAATGTCGCTCTGGTCACGCAAGGGTGCCTGTAAGGTCTCATTCATAACGGCGGGGAACCTCCATAAAAAATTCTTACTTATATTGTATCACATTCTGCCCGAAAGTGCAAGTACCGGGGCAAAAATTTCCGAAAGAAATTCCACGAATCTATTGCAAAACGGCGCGATTTCCGTTATAATAGATAATAAAGGAAAAATAAGCGAAAGGAAACGCATAATATGCTTGAAAATAAGGACATCCGCATCCGGTGTCTGGAAGAAACGGATCTCGATTTTGTCTATTCCTGCGCATCGCCGAAGGTGCGTGGCGAGTATCAGGATTTCCGCTTTTCGTCCTGGCAGACCCTGGTCGGGGCATATGAACGGGATGGACTGTGGTCGGAGGAGGACGGCGGCATTCTGCTCATCGAATCCCGCAATGAAGCGGTGGGACTGGCGCAGATCACGTTCGTGCGCGCGGGACTTGCCCGTGTCGGCATGGTGCTTCTGCCGGAAAACCGCGGACAGGGCATCGGGAGCACCGTGCTTTTACTTCTGCGCGATTATCTGATGGACAATTATCCCATTGCCCGCATCGAAGCCGACACCGACGGCGACAATCTGCCCGCACAGCACATTCTCGAAAACAGCGGCTTTGAAAGGGAAGGTATCCTGCGGTGCTACCGGTATCATCACGGGTATTATCACGACAGCCTTTTGTACAGTTATACGGAAAGGAATGATGTTTCACTATGAACCGCGCGGATTTTTCATCGCTGCTTGACGAGGTGATGCGGGAATTTACCGAGGAAGGCGGCACATTTATGGATACGTTCGGCAGGAAAACAGAAAAAGAACTTTCGGAGCTGCGCATTGTCGCGGCGGCAGCACTGATGGCGGCGGACCGGTATTATTCCCGTCTGACAAAAACGGAATTTGAGATCCGGCAGGCAGAAGAAATCCATACCCCGAAAACCGAGGAGGATCCCCCATGCTGAAAATCGGTTTTCTTGATGCGTATCTTGACAACTGGCACGCAAACGAGTACCCCGGCTTTCTGCGCGAAGCCATCCAGAAATACGGATATGATGCGGAGATCACGGCGGCATATGCGTATTACGACCTGCCCGGCGGCACGTCAACGGACGAATGGTGCGCCCACCGCGGTATCCGGCGCGCAGAGAGCCCCGAGGAGCTTCTGGACACAGTGGATGCCGTCATGGTCATCGGTGCGGACGATGCGCGCCTGCACGCCCTGTGTGAGCCGAAAATCGCGCTCCTGCCGCTTGCAAGCAGCAAACCCGTCTTCATTGACAAGACGTTTTCCGCAGATCTCGCATCCGCCAAAGACCTGTTCCGGCTTGCCGATGAACATCACACCCCGGTGTTCTCCTCCTCCGCCCAGCGGTACTGTCAGAGCATTCTCGATTACCAAAGAAGAATGGCGGGAACGCGCCCGCGCTTCGTCTCCACGGTCGGCCCGCATTCCCTTGACAATTACGCCGTGCATCAGCTGGAACCGATGGTCGCTCTGATGGGATGCGGCGCGAAACGGGTCAAAAGCTTTCCGGTCGGGGACAACGTCACACAGATGATGATCGACTGGGGAGACGGCAGAATGGGCAGCTTTCTGCAGACACCGAATCCGTGGGCGGAGTTCAATTTTATGGTGTCAGACGGCAAAACCGGCGAGCGGCTGGCAAGCGAGGATTATTACATCAACTTAATGAACGCCATTCTTTCCTTTTTTGTGACCGGCATATCGCCCGTTCCGAGAGAAGAAACGCTGGAGGTCATGGCGCTCATCGACGCCGCACGCGCATCAAGACAAAATCCCGATATTTGGTTGGAGGTGGAACACTAATGAATAACAATATCCAACTGCATTATCTCATCGGTGACGTCCACATGGGCGGACACGACGTTCAGCGCATCGCGCACTTTCTTCTGGAACTGCTTGCAGAAACGGGAAAATTCACCCTTACCGCCGTGTGCGATGAGCCGACGTTTTCCGCGCCCGGCGCCGAGGTTCTCCCGTTTGACGAATATTTTGCCGAAAACCGGATCACCGAAGCCGACATCATCGTCTTCAACTGCGGCAATTACCGCTTCAACGTGCCCGCAGAGCAGAAAATGCTGTGCGATGCGGTCGCGGGCGGATGCGGGTTTGTGTTCCTGCACGGCGACCATCCGTGCTATTGGACGGACTGCGGCATGAAGCCGTTTCCGGAAATCGAAAAAATGGCGGGACTGATGTGGCGGAATGCGACCTGTCACGGCGACTACGCCGACACCCATGTCCGCATCGACGCGCCCGACCACCCCATCATGCAGGGGCTGACAGCATTTGACACCCGCGACGAGCTGTTCTGCACCTGCGAAAACGTCTTCGGCGTCCCGCTCCGGGTGCTGGCGTCCGCGTATTCCGACCCGGACGTCAAGTCCCGCCACGGTCTCCCCGGTACCGGCAAATGGGAACCGGTCGCCGTGCTCGGGCAGTACGGCGCGGGGAAGACCTTCAACCTCCTGCTCGGTCACGTCTGGCCGTATTACACGGGCCACGGCATCGGGGAGAATACGATGCTGTCCTGGAAGCCGGCAGAGGTGCGGGAGATGTTCGTGCGGGCGTGTGCGTTTTGCGCACGGGAATAAAGGAGGCTATATATGACAAAACAACGAATCATCATCGTTATTTCAGCCGCGGTATTGATCGTAATAGGGATTGGGATGACATACTTAAGTTTCTTGGGAAGAACCGTTGAAATTGATACGCTGTCGGAATTGGTTGAAAACGGCTTTATGGACGGTCACACAAACAACGACAATCACAATTCCGGCGGTTATTCCAGCAGAGCAACCAATGTAGAAAATGAGTATATCGAAAAGGAATACGAATGGTTCACATATTGCAGGTATCACTTTCAGGATGACATCATCTATATCGGTGTTGCGGAGTATAATCAGGAAATCCAAAGCATTATCGACGCAACGTTTGACAAAAGTACCATGGAGGGTTACCGATATGAAGTGAAACTGTGTGATTATTCTTATCGGCAATTGCAGGAAGCCTGCTCTGATATTAAGAACAAGATGTGGTTATGTCCGGGTATACGAGACATATATGTTAATATTGATTTGAATCGTATTGTGGTCGTGGTAGAAAACAGATACAACTACAGTTTGGGTCTGATATTAACGATGGCAGATGATCGCGATAAGATCGTTTTCTTGGATTATTACGTATCGGGGCGA
The DNA here is from genome assembly GCA_017481495.1 of Clostridia bacterium. Classification (GTDB taxonomy): domain Bacteria; phylum Bacillota; class Clostridia; order Oscillospirales; family CAG-272; genus RGIG3925. The sequence goes on along the minus strand of JAFUPC010000126.1, from coordinate 2,454 downwards.
AGCAAGTAAAATAAAAAGGGTGAAACGGTTAAAGTCTCACCCTTTTATTTTGAAATTATACCGACTCAATCGCAATAAACACCGCATCCAGCCCCGCAATCTTATCGAGCTTCTCCTGTTTGTCGGCTTTTCTGTGCATGAGGAGCATCGCTTCGAGACCGATGTGGTTGGCGATTCCGGAGCGGGCGGGGGTAATTTCGACCTCCTTCAGACCGAAGTCTTCCGAGGTCAGACGGCGGACGAGCGTGTTGAGCTTTGCGGCATCGTCGCATTCGATGTAGACGCGGATGTTGAATTTTCCGTAGGTGCCGCCGCGCTCAAATGTGGTTAAGAACACGAACGTGCAGAACGCGATGATCGCCGTGACGACGGCGCCGCCGTAGAAGCCCGCGCCGATGGCGATGCCGATGGCCGCCGTTGCCCACAGACCCGCCGCCGTGGTCAGACCCATGACCATCGTCTTGCCGCGTACGAGAATCGTTCCCGCGCCCAGAAAACCGATACCGGAAACGACCTGCGCCGCAAGCCGCATCGGGTCTGCCGCATAACCGAGATTTTCAACACCGTAGACCCCCGTCATGACAAGCAGGGTCGCGCCCATGCCGACGAGGATGTGGGTCCGGAGTCCCGCCGCACGGCCGCGCAGACCGCGCTCAAAGCCGATGACACCGGACAGTACCGTTGAGAGCAGGAGCCGGAAAAAGATGGTATGAAATTCCAGCGGGGAAGAATAAAGAAGGTCGTGGAAAAATTGCATGATGGATCTCCGATTGGGTTTTGTGTGATGTATGGTATTATAACACAAATATCCGGAAAAAGCAAGAGGTATTTTGAAATTTTCCAAAAAAATCCAATTTTTTCCAAACAAAAGAACAGGCGGCGGAAATTTATAAAAAGATTCCGCGTAAATGCAAAAACCCCTTGCAAAATCCGGCAGAATCTGGTATAATATATAAGTTAGTACCGATTGAAACCATCCTTAAAAAAGAAACCTCTCCCATGCGGCAGACTGTTTTGAAACCGAGAAACGTGCGGCAGTAAAAGAGAGCATCGCACCGAACGATTACAACAGAAAAGGAGCATTCCCATGCCATCAGCGTATCAGCACGAAATCGAAAGACGGCGTACCTTCGCCATCATCTCCCACCCCGACGCGGGTAAAACCACCTTAACCGAAAAATTCCTGCTTTACGGCGGTGCCATCCAGTCCGCCGGTGCCGTCAAGGGCAAGCAGAGCGACCGCCACGCGACCTCCGACTGGATGGACATCGAGCAGAAGCGCGGTATCTCCATCACGTCCTCTGTCATGCAGTTTGAATATGAAAATTACTGTATCAACATCCTTGACACCCCCGGCCACCAGGACTTCTCCGAGGATACCTACCGTACCCTGATGGCGGCGGACTCCGCCGTCATGGTCATCGACGCGGCAAAGGGTATTGAGCCGCAGACCCGCAAGCTGTTCCGTGTCTGCGCGATGCGCCATATCCCGATCTTCACGTTCATCAACAAGATGGACCGCGAAGCGCGCGATTCCTTTGATCTGCTCGACGAGCTGGAATCGGAATTCGGCATCGGCACATACCCGATGAACTGGCCCATCGGATGCGGTGTCAATTTCAAGGGCGTTTATGACAGAAGCAAGCACGCCATCGTTACCTTTGACAGCGCGCACAAGGGCAGAGAACGCCTGCGCGGCATCGAATGCGACATCACTGACACCGACAAGCTTGACGAACTCATCGGCCCGTATCAGCGCGCAGAGCTGGTCGAGCAGGTGGAGCTGCTGGACGGCGCGTGCTTTGACTTTGACCTTGAAAAGGTGCGCAACGGCACCCTCTCGCCCGTCTTCTTCGGCTCCGCACTGAATAACTTCGGTATTGAGCTGTTCCTTGAAAAATTCCTTGAAATGACGACCTCTCCGCTGTCGAGAAACGCGGGTGAAAACGTCGTCTCCCCGTTTGACGAGGGATTTTCCGCATTTGTCTTCAAAATCCAGGCGAACATGAACAAGGCGCACCGCGACAGAATCGCGTTCATGCGCATCGTCTCCGGCAAGTTTGAAAAGGACTGCGAATACAGACACGTCCAGGGCGGCAAAAACATCCGTCTGTCCCAGCCACAGCAGATGATGGCGGCGAACCGCGAAGCCATCACGGAAGCGTATGCCGGCGACATCATAGGCGTGTTCGACCCCGGCATTTTCTCCATCGGCGACACCCTGTGCGCCCCCAGCAAGAAGTTCAAGTTCGACCCCATCCCCACCTTCGCCCCTGAGCATTTCCAGCGCATCCGCTCCATCGACACCATGAAGCGCAAGCAGTTTTTGAAGGGCGTGGAGCAGATCGCCCAGGAGGGCGCCATCCAGATCTTCAAGACCCCTTACTCCGGCATGGAGGAGGTTATCGTGGGCGTTGTCGGCGTGCTGCAGTTCGAAGTGTTCCAGTACCGCAT